>CANPZR010000046.1 GCA_947589175.1 uncultured Lachnospiraceae bacterium
GATCGGGGTTCTCCTGCCCCACATGAAGCTGCAAGGTCTCAAATTTATAATCTGACATAATAATATCTCCTTTCTATATACCTACTTTTTTAATCGGCTTTTATAATATCATAGTAAACCTATTATGTCAATAGGCAATAAGGGTATTTTATAAAAAATTTGCGGAGGCCCAGAGAAAATGAACCTCCGCATATGATATTAGAGGCCGCCCATACGGGCAGCCCCCTTATAAAAATATATTGCTTGCTTATGCCAGTGCGTCAACCAGCTTCTTAACAGCGGCCAGCGCCTCATCCGGCAGCTTATCATAGCCGCCCTTATCCGTGGAGAACTTCTCTACGGCGTCAACGCGGTGCTGCATTGCGTTCTTCAATGCTTCTTTATATTCAGGATCGTTCAGATCCGGTACGAATCCTTCCCAATCCATGATCTCGATATCCTCGAACGGTCCCCACTGCTTGAAGTCTGCCTTGCCCTCTACGATGGCTTCCAGGATGCCGAGGGTATCCTTCGGCTGAACCTTCTTGCCCATGAAGTCGCCGGTGTTTACGATGTAGCAGTCTACATTCTTCTCCTCTACCAGCTTTTTGAACTTCTCATAGTCGTTTACCAGCGGATAGGTGCGGAACGGGTTAGCGTAAGGCACGATGCGCAGAGCGTTCATGTCGGTGCCTGCCTTTACGCGCTCTGCGGTAGACGTCTTGGTAGCCAGCGTAGCGCCCATGACGGATGCCAGCGCAGCGCCCTTCAGCTTAACGACCGGCGGAATGCACGGATCCTTCATGATCCAGATGATGGAGTTGACCGGAGAGTCAATTCTGTCTACGCGGTTCGGGGACCACAGCTTGGACTTGATAGCGCGTCCGTTGCCGTTGCGGATGTCTTCGGTCACTAACTGGATCTTTCCGTTCTCATCCATCGTAGCGGAGCAGTTCTGAGCGGTCAGAAGGTACTTGTTGTCCGGGCATCCGGTCGGATAGTCGGCCGTCTTGTCGAAATAAGTAGGCTCCAGCGCGATGGATGCGCAGGTGTCGGTATTGATGATGAAGGCGTCGTCGTGAAGAACGGTAACGCCATACTTGCCGCCGTGCTTTGCGTGTGTCAGAGTGGACTTGCCGGAGCCGGAAAGTCCGAATACGGAAGCTACATACTTGGAACCGTCTGCCAGGGTGTACTCCTTCTGTCCGCCGTGGCAGGAAGCGTATCCGTTGCGGTTCGCGATGGCCCATGCCATGGTCAGGGTGCCCTTCTTGTGCTCACCGAAATACTTCATGCCCAGGATAGCGGCGCAGTTCTCATTGGTGTCGAAATAACACAAAGTCTGATCGTCGCTCAGACAGCTGTAATCAACGTCCGGGCTGGTGGTCGGCTTCCACTGCGGATCGGAGAAGATGTAGATGTCAGCCTCTTTGCCGTCGCCGACCGGCTTGGAATCCTTGTACATCTTTACATAGCAGTCGGACATATACTGGAAGTTCAGCATCCAGTTGTACATGAGGTTTTCCTCGCCCTCCGGAATGAGAAGGTGAGCCTTTACCATAAATTCCGGATCCAGGCCTACGAATACCTGCGCGTGATACAGCTTTTTGAAGCGGGTCTTGTACATAGCGTCCATAACGACCTTGTCTAACTTCGTCTCGTCTACGCCCGGCTCGCCCTTGATCCGGCGGGCAGCAGCGTAACGTCCGGTAACGGCGCCGTCATTGAAGAGAAGTACCTTCGCGTCGTCGTCGAGGCCGAACTCCTCGCCTCTGTAGACCGGCATGTCCGTAACGATGGTTCCCGGTGAGTTTTTAGCCAGATTGTATGCTTCTTTGAGCGTGTTTACCTTAACTACGTTGTTTCCGTAGAAACCAGCTTCGATGATGGCACGGGTCTTGGAAAAACCAACCTTGCCAGCACCAATTTCTTCCAATTTGTAATTTGCCTTTGTTGCCATTAGAAAAACCTCCTGTTTTTTATTTGAGACCGCGAAATGAAATCCGCGGAAGCTTACTATGCTGTGTTTTAGTATAATTTTTTTTGCTAAAAAAGTCAATATTATTTTGGCGTTTAGCAATGTTTTAGCAATGTTTTAAAAATGTTTAATATCATTTAAGAATGTTTAATAACGCGTATAGTAAATGCATGTGTCTAATGCCGTAGTGGAATAGATGGACCAGATCCCGTCTTTAAAGTGGAACGTGGTGGTAAAGAGGGAGCGGCCCGAGGTGGAGCGGGGCGTCGTGCCCGGCTCTGCGCCGTTTTCAGAACTTTGGGGAACCGCGCTCTGTGCCGTATATTCGATTTCGCTGGTGACATTTACTGCGTAACAGTGATCCTCTGCATAGGCGGGAGACGTCGTAGATGAGAACGACGCAAAATCCACGCCGGTGAGGTGGGCGGCCGAGGAAATATTGTTGGCGACCAGCAGATCGTACGCCTGTTCCATGGCGGGCCTGGCGGCTTCCTCGAAGGCAAAGCCGGCCGCTAAGGCAGAAAAATCTTTTTGGGCCAGAGCCGTGTCATAGAGAGAGCGGATCAGGGATTTTGTCTGTTGTTTCAGATATTTCTCCGTATCCTTTGTCAGCTTCATCATGCTGGTCGTAATCGTGTAAATGGTTTTATCCGCGTAATCTTCGCTGCCCAGATAGACCTTGGCAGTGAAGTCCTCAAATCCGTTCAGAGAGACCAGGATATTGTGGGTTCCGATAAATAAATCTCCCACCTGGTAGATGGCTGCTGTTTCCGTGGACTCCGCTTTCATGTCTTCCGTCAGCGCCACGCCGTCTATGGAGGCGGAAGCCTCTGCGGGAATGGACAGAGAACAGTTTCGCGCCAGGTACTCGGTGGTGTCCGCCACCCAATTGTCAAACAGCAGGTACTGCCTGTCTTCTGAGCGGCTGAGAATCAGCGTCTGGCTGTAGGGGCTGTTGCTGTGGCTGTCCCAGTACTGGATTCCGAACTGGCGTCTGTCCTCGCTCTCGGCGGGATACTGCACCATGCTATAGGACTCAATCGAGCTGTAGCTGTGACACTCTTCCATGGATTTCGCAAAGGAGTCCCGCGTGATGAAGGGGGACGGGGAAAAACCGATCAGGTCAAAAAGGGCGCCGCTGTCCCCGGATACAAAGGTGGAGACATAGCGCTCGGCCACGCTGTCCGGGCGCGTCTGCTTTTTCATGTGGACATAAAAGACCAGAAAAGCCGCGAGCAGCAGAACAAGCAGTACCAGCAGACATATTACCGGTACTGGAATTTTCCTTGTCTTTTTCCCTTCTGGGCGGGGCGCTGCTTTTGCCATGTCGGTCGATCCTTTCTAAATTTGAATGATTAATGAAAGTATAGCAATATCGAGTGCTAATTGCAACTGTTTTGTTTGAGCCAAACGGGAATATAGTGCCGGAGCAGGTCAAAAGAGGCGGGACCCATATCGATTACAAAAGTGTGAAATTTTTTCTCGCTATAGGATTTACCTGCTTCTTCTTTGAAAAATGCTTTTAGCCGGACAAATTCCAGGTATCCTGCCGTGTATTTCAGATAGGATGCCGGCTCGTCTATCACGGCGGAATACAGGCGGGAGGCTGCTTCTTCAGAGTAGGAGCCATGTTTGTTTAAAAATGTAAGCAGCTGCTCCTTTTCCCATCCTCTGGCATGGATTCCCACATCGCACAGGCCGTAGAGACAGAGGGTGGCAATCATAGTATTCCTTAAAATTCCAATTTCATCCTTTTTAGCTCCTGTATATTTGTAGGAATATATTTCGGCATAAGAACCCCATCCCTCGGTGTAGCCTCCGTAATCCAGCAAAAAGCGCAGGGGGTGGAGCGGTCTGTCCTGCATGCGGCAGGTCTGGTAGAGATGTCCGGGATATCCCTCGTGAGCCAGTGTGTTGAACAGAGATGCGGGATCATAACAAGCCGAGTTATTGATGTAAATGACGTTGTTATTGTTGTCGTCTATGGGCGGCGTCAGGTAAAAGGCCGGACTCAGAAAGTCCTCCAGGGAGGGATCTACGTACTTTACCTCGCAGGCCGACCCGGCAGGCGCGGGAAAATCGGACTGAATGCTGGATTTTAAGTGGGACAGGATCTGCTCCGGGGAGTGAAAACGCACCACGTAGTCCGTGCAGGAGGAAAAAAGCGAGGGGTCTTTGGCGGCGTAGGCGGCCAGGGCGCGCTCTGCCGAGGCAAGCTTGTCAGTCATCAGCTGCTCCAGCTGTTCGATGGAGAGGGAAGAGCCAGTAGTGCTCTTTACCAGATACCGGTAGTATTCGGCGCCGGATGGATAGGAGGAGAGAGAGCCGTTTTCTCCGGCAAAGGGCAGCAGCCTGGCAAGACCGTCCGCCAGCATTTGATAAGAGGGGAGCACGTGGCTCTGAATGCATGCCTCATGCCGGTCACGGACACGCTCTTTTTCCTCCCCGCTCAAAAAAGAGCAGCCGGACAGTCTGGCATTGAATGCCTCTCTCAGCAGGGAGCAGCCGTCTCCATCAAGGAACTGACGGCACTGTGAGATGATGTTTTTCAGCGTGTTCCGGCACGGAAGCGTGTGCAGCTCCTTCTTTTTTTCTTCCAGCCGCAACAGGGAAGTAAAATAGTCCGGCAGTGATTCTAGAATTTGAAAATACTGGTCGAGGTCAAAAGAGTCGTCTATGTCAAATTCAGCCAGCAGCACCGGGAGCTGAGCCTGGATGCCGGTAGTGGGGCCAAGGGCTTCGGAAAAAGCCGTATAGGCGTCGCCCTCTATGGCGGTGATCAGCTGTTCTTCCAGAATGTCGTAGAGAAACTGCTGATCGGCGGGCAGGTTGTCTCTGTCAAAGTCCTGCAGCGCGGCTAACAGGTTTTCGTTGGCGGCGCCCTGGCGGGTCAAATCGTCGTAGGTAAAGGGCTGGAACCCATTCGGGGGATCTGTAATCCCATAGGATTCGGGGTTCGCCAGGGTATAGTTGAGGGTCAGGGAATCCGAGGAAGCCAGGGCGGCGAACCATTGGTCGGCGAAGGCGGTAAAATCACTGTTTTCGGGCTTGGTGTTGCTGCAGGAGCAAAGGGTTACAGAGAGGATGAGAATGAGACAGAGAAAAGATTTTTTCATAGATATCATCCTGTTTTTTATAATAATACGAAAAAAGAAGGAAATTTATGAATCAAAAGCCA
Source organism: uncultured Lachnospiraceae bacterium (assembly GCA_947589175.1). GTDB lineage: Bacteria > Bacillota > Clostridia > Lachnospirales > Lachnospiraceae > Eubacterium_F. The sequence continues at coordinate 5,136 of CANPZR010000046.1, forward strand.
TATTCAAATGAATTAAAACCATATTCAAATGAATCAAAACCATATTCATAGAATGTGAGGCGCGCTCATAGAATTAAAGGCAGACGATATGAGATGCGCGTACCATGTTCTTGGAATGGAGGGGTATTGTGGAAGATAAGCAGGAACAGACGTTGGAAAAATACAGTTTTGAGGTAAAGAACCGCTATCGGGCCAGGGGAGCCGTCCTTTTGGACACGGACCAGGGGCCGAAACTTTTGCGCGAATATGAAAAAATTCAGGGGCATTTTATTTTTGCCACTGCCGTTAAGGAAATGCTGGCCGGAAAGGGAATGGACATGACGGACCGGGTCGTGTACAACCGGGACGGAGATCCGGTGACGGAGTGGGAGAGCGGCGAGAAATATGTGGTGTATGAGTGGTATTACGGGGACAGCTGCGATTACCGCAGCGGCGAGGGGCTTTTCCAGGCGGCGAAAAATCTGGGGAGGCTGCACCAATGCATGGAAAATGAAGCCAAGGAGGCGGAGGTGTTAGAGGAAAATCTGCTGCAGCGCTATGAGCGGCATAACCGTGAAATGAAACGGGTATATACTTATATGAAAGAAAAAAAGAGAAAGAGCGAATTTGAGCTGAATGCCCTGTCGTGCTTCTCGGAGTTCTACGACCAGGCAAGGCGGGCAGGAGAGCGGCTGGAGCGGTCCGCCTTTTTCGAGGAAAAGGGAAAAAAGACCCGGGATCTGTGCCACGGCGAGTACAATTATCACAACCTCATTGTCACCAGGGAGGGCATTGCCACCACGAATTTTGAGCGGGCAGCCTGCGGCGTCCAGCTGATGGATTTGGCGTATTTTTTGCGTAAAGTCATGGAAAAAAACGGCTGGCAGGTGGAAAAGGGGCGCGCCGTGCTGGAGGGCTACCGCAAGTACAGGAAGCTGGACCGGGACGCCTGCGAATTTCTCATGATCGCGCTCTCCTATCCGGTGAAGTACTGGAAGCTGATGAATCAGTACATGAACGGGAAAAAATCCTGGATATCCGATAAAAACAGGCAGAAACTCATCGGAGTCCGGGAGCAGGAGGCGGCAAAATCATTTTTTTTAAAGGAGATGGCGGGAAATGAAAAGATTGACTGGTCATGACGCTAAAATTGTGGTATAATAACGAGGAAAATGCCGATGACACTTGCGTCAGGAGGCATGCACGGCTTACAAAAAATAGTACAATATACATATTAACACATGGGGGGTGTGCCAATGAAGCGGATCTGGCGGATAATCTGCGCGGCAGCGCTTATGTCCTGCCTTTTCGGGTGCGCCCTCAGCCGACGGAGTCCGGAGCCCACGGAGGTTCCGAACAGCTCGGTCACTTATGTGAAGGGGGCCGATTTTACCGGCGTGGTCAGGTCCGTGGACGAGGCAGCGGGACGGATTCAGCTCTACAATGTGCTGATGGACGAGGATGAGGAGTACCAGTACACGGGAGCCACGGAGATTTTTTCAAAGAACGACAGAGATATGTCCATGTCCGAGGTGGAGCCGGGAGAGGTGTACGACGTCTACTGTGCCCACACGGGGGATAAGCTGACCAAGATGAAGCAGTCCCAGAGCATTCAGGAGAAGGAGCACGTCCGGGTGAGCTTTGACGAGGAGAAGAAACAACTGACGGCGGACGGCGTCACTTACGCGTACTCCGACCATCTGGTGGTTCTCTCCGAGGGAAAGGAGCTCTTGCCGATGGAGATTGCCTCCGGCGACGAGGTGACGTTCCGGGGAGTGAAGGGACGGGCGTATTCCCTTGTAGTGACCCGGGGACACGGCTATATACGCCCCACGGGATACAAGGATTTTCTGGGCGGGACGCTGACGCTGGAGGGCGAGGCGATTCTTCCCGTCTCAAAGGACATGCTTCTGACGGTGCCGGAGGGGACCCAGGGCCTCTCTATGGTAAATGGGGATCTGATGGGGCGCGTGAACGTAGAGGTGCGCCGGGGACAGGTCACTAAAGTAAATATGAAGAAATACCAGTCCCAGATGCCGAACACCGCCCGCGTCGCCTTTGAAATCGAGCCGGATGGCGCGGAACTTTATATAAATGGAATTTTGACAGATTATCATACCAGGGTGCCCATGAAGTACGGGAACCACTATATACGAGTTGTGCTGGAGGGATACAGCGAGTACAGCGGCGTCGCCACTATCCGGGATCCCGGACCCACGATACGGATCAATCTGGCCACGGAGGACACGGGGGTGGACACCGATGACGAGGATTCGGAGACGACCGTATCCGCCAGCAGCGATTCCGGATCCGGTTCAGATTCCGAATCGGATGATACAGATACGGAAGGTGTCTCCGCGAAAAAGACGGACGAGGACCACAAGATTACCGTGAGTACGCCGGTGGGAGCGGCGGTCTATCTGGACGGCACCTATAAGGGGGAGGTCCCCTGCAGCTTTACCAAGGTAATCGGCAGCATTACCCTGACGCTGACGAAAGAGGGTTATACGACCAAGAGTTACAGCGTAGAGATTTCGGACGACAGCCAGGATGTGAGCTGGAGCTTCCCGGATCTTCCGGAATCGGATAGTAAAGGATGATCTACGGCAGTGAGCCGTTGTCAGAAATATTGAGAAGCCCATAGGGCAGATAGGAGGAAAAAATGGATTACAAAGAAAATTATGAGGCGTGGCTGTCAAATCCTTACTTTGACGCCGAGACCAAGAAGGAACTGGAGAGCATCGCCGGGGACGAGAACGAGATCAAAGAGCGGTTCTACACGGATCTGGAGTTCGGAACCGCGGGACTTCGCGGCGTGATCGGAGCGGGCACCAACCGCATGAACATCTACACGGTGCGCAAGGCCACGCAGGGACTGGCAAACTACATCATCAAGCAGAACGAGCAGAAAAAGGGCGTTGCTATTGCCTTTGACTCCCGCAGAATGTCGCCGGAGTTCGCGGACGAGGCCGCATGCTGCCTGGCTGCCAACGGCATCAAGGCGTATGTGTTCGAGTCGCTGCGCCCGACGCCGGAGCTGTCCTTTGCCGTGAGAGAGTTAGGATGTATTTCCGGAATCAATATCACCGCCAGCCACAACCCGCCGGAATATAACGGATATAAAGTATATTGGGAGGACGGAGCGCAGATCACGCCGCCTCATGACAGCGGCATTATGGACGAGGTAAAGGCTGTGACCGATTACGCGACTGTCAAGACGATGGACAAGGCCGAGGCGGAGAAGGCGGGCTTGTATGAAACGATCGGCGCCGCTGTGGACGACCGCTATATGGAAGAATTGAAAAAGAACGTCCTTCACCCGGAGAGCATCAAGGAGGCCTCCGATCTGAAGATCGTCTACACGCCGCTGCACGGCACGGGCAATCTTCCGGTGCGCCGGATTTTGAAGGAGTTAGGCTTTACAAACGTATTTGTAGTGCCGGAGCAGGAGCTGCCGGACGGCGAGTTCCCGACTGTCAGCTATCCGAACCCGGAGGCGGCAGAGGCATTTGAGCTGGCGCTGAAGCTGGCAAAGGAGAAGGACGCCGACCTGGTGCTGGCAACGGATCCGGACGCCGACCGTCTGGGCGTTTATGTAAAGGACACCAAGTCCGGCGAGTACATCTGCCTCACCGGCAATATGTCGGGCAGCTTTTTAGCGGATTATGAGATCGGACAGAAGCTGGCGCTGGAGGGCAAGCTGCCGGAGGACGGCGAGCTGATCAAGACCATCGTTACCTCCAATATGGTAGACGCGATGGCAAAGCATTACGGAATCAAGGTGACCGAGTGCCTGACCGGATTTAAGTGGATCGGAAAAGAAATCCTGCGGATGGAGACGACGGGAAAAGGCCATTATCTCTTTGGCTTTGAGGAGAGCTACGGCTGCCTGATCGGAACCCACGCGAGGGACAAGGACGCGATTGTCGCCTCTATGGCGCTGTGCGAGGCAGCCGCTTACTACAAGACGCAGGGCAAGACAATCTGGGACGCTATGCTGGAGATGTACGAGAAGTACGGCTATTATAAAGATAATGTAATTTCCATCACTCACAAGGGCATGGAGGGCCTGGCAAAGATCAAGGCCATTATGGACAGCCTGCGCGAGAATCCGCCGATGAACTTTGGCGATTACAAGGTGACATCGACAAGGGATTATCAGCTGGATGTGATTAAGGATCTGGCGACAGGAGAGACAAGACCTACAGGTATTCCGAAGTCGAACGTGCTCTACTTCGATCTGGAGGACAACGCATGGCTCTGTGTGCGTCCTTCCGGTACGGAGCCGAAGATCAAGGTATACTTTGGCGTGGTAGGAAAGGATCTGGCCGACGCGGACGCCAAGTCGCAGGAGCTGGCGGATACGGTGAAGGCGCTGATGGATCAGCTGGGATGATCCGCAGGAAGAAGAAAGGATAAAGAGGGGTGAAAATCCTATGAACCAGTACCTGAGTGAATGGGCAGGTAAAATATTGATGGAGGAACTGGACGAGGGCATTATCAATGCCCCCCAGGATCTCCTGGGATGTCATATCTACGATGAAAAGGATGTGCAGATTTTTACGGCCTATCGTCCCTGCGCCCAGACAATCTGGCTTTTGGATGGCAAGGGAGAGATAGCGGGAGAGATGGAGCCGATGGAGGTGGACGGTCTCTTTGGCTATGTGATTGAAAAAAAGACAAAACGACTGAAAAAATATGCGTTTCGCGTCAAATACAGCGACCAGGATATCGTGGATATTCAGGATCCCTACGCCTTTGAGCGGACGATTTCGGATTATGACCGCTATCTGTTCGGCGAGGGAACGAACTACAAAATCTATGAAAAGCTGGGCGCTCACCTGGAAACGGTGAACGGCGTGGAGGGCACGCGCTTTGCGGTCTGGGCGCCGATGGCGCGCAGCGTCAGCGTAATTGGCGATTTTAATATGTGGGACGGCCGCCTGCACAAGATGATGCTCCACGGAGAGAGCGGCATTTATGAGCTGTTCGTACCGGGAGCGTGGGAGGGAGCCTCCTACAAATACGAGATTACGGCAAGGGACGGCGAGCGGCATTACAAGACGGATCCCTACGGCAATTACGCGGAGCTCCGCCCGGGCAATGCATCCCGGATCGCCTCGCTGGACGGATACGAGTGGCAGGACAAGACTTATATCAAGAACCGCGACAAGAAACCGGCGGCTGTCAGGGACAGAGAGCCCATGAGCATCTACGAGGTGCATCTGGCCTCCTGGAAAAAGCGGATTGAGGACGATGACAACGGCAATTTCAGCTACCGGGAATTGGCGCAGATGCTGGGAGACTATGTGGTCGAGATGGGGTACACCCACATCGAGCTCATGGGTATTGCGGAGTATCCGTTTGACGGCTCCTGGGGCTATCAGGTTGGCTGCTATTACGCGCCTACCAGCCGCTACGGCGAGCCCAAAGATTTTATGTATTTTGTAGATGAAATGCACCGCCGCGGAATCCAGGTCATACTGGACTGGGTACCGGCGCATTTCCCCAAGGACGCCCACTGTCTGGGAAATTTCGACGGGCAGGCGCTCTATGAGCACCCGGACCGCCGCCGGGGCGAGCATCCGGACTGGGGAACCTACATTTTTGACTACGGGCGCAAGCAGGTCAAGAACTTCCTCGTTGCGAACGCGCTGTTCTGGATGGAGAAATTCCACATCGACGGTCTCCGCGTAGACGCGGTGGCGTCCATGCTGTATCTGGACTACGGCAAGCAGGACGGCGAGTGGCTGCCCAACAAGTACGGCGGCAACGAGCACTATGAGGCGGTGGAGTTTTTACAGCAGCTGAATACGATTATGGGAGAGCAGTTCCCCGGAGCGTATATCATCGCCGAGGAGTCCACGGCGTGGCCGGGCGTGACGGCGCCGGCCGACAAGGGCGGACTGGGCTTTTCCTACAAGTGGAACATGGGCTGGATGAACGATTTCCTTGAATATATGAAGTTAGATCCGTATTTCAAGCAGTTCCATCACGGACAGCTCTGTTTCAGCATTGATTATTACCTGAGCGAGAAATATATTCTCGTTCTGTCCCACGACGAGGTAGTGCACGGCAAGTGCTCCCTGTGGAACAAGATGCCGGGCCTTGAGGGCGACAAGTACGCGGCTCTCCGGGCGGCCTACGGCTTTATGTACGGGCATCCGGGCAAGAAACTCCTGTTCATGGGCCAGGAATTTGCCCAGAAGCGGGAGTGGGCGGAATACCGCAGTCTGGACTGGTTTTTGCTGGATGAGGACGAGCGGCACCGGAAGATGCAGGACTATGTCAAGGAGCTGAACCACATGTATCAGAAGTACGACGCCCTGTACTACAATGATTTTGACGTCATGGGATTCGAGTGGATGGACTGCAGCCGTCCCCAGACCAGCACGGTCGCCTTTGTGCGCCGGGGCAAGACGGCGAAGGACCAGCTGATGTTCATTCTGAACTTCACGCCTGTGGCGCATGAGAAGTACACGGTCAAGGCGCCCTGCAAGGGCAAGTACACCGAGATCCTCAACTCCGACGATCCGAAGTTCGGCGGGCTGGGACGCATGAACGAAAAGCCGATCACGGCAAAGAAAAAGACCGTGACGAAGAAAAAGACGTCAAAGAGCGGCAAGGCGGAGACGGTGACAGAGGAAGGATACGAGATCGAGCTGTATCTCCCGCCGCTGTCGGCAGTCGTGCTCAAGTTTGATTACCAGGGGTGACGGTTAGAACGACAAAAAGCACATACAAAGAGAAGTGTAACGGAAAATTATAAAAGAAGCAGGAATCAGACAGATTGTGTTCTGATTCCTGTTTTTTACGCATCTTTTTTCTGTCCCCATATGGCAGGTCCAGCCGTTCAAACAGTTTTTTTATCTCTTTCTGGATCACGGCTTTCTCGGTTGGCTCATAGCAGTAATCTTTCCCCGTCTTTTTATAATATTGCTCCTCCCCGAACACCGTCCCATTATAATATATGTAAGTTTCTCCCCACTCCATCAGCTGGTAAATATCTTTTGAGTTATAGACGATCGTATGTTCCGTGCCATCCTCATTTTTATCAATAGTAGCCTCTTGATGTTTTTTGTCATCATTTCGCCGGAAATAGTGCTTGTATATTATTTTCTGAAATTTTTCCATGCGCTCCCGCGGAATGTATTTTACCTCGATTGTCTTTAAATCATCTAATTCCTGCTGCATTTTGGCGAACTGCTCGTCCTGCTTGTCTATTTTTATAAGGGAACCTTCCGACTGGGAATTGCAGGCGGTCAGCATCAGCAGTGCAGCCAGGAGCATCATGGCTGTGAGTTTTTTTGTCAAGTCCGTAGTATTGACAGGCGCTCTAATGTCAACCTGCAAAATTAAATGTCAACTTTTTTCGCCTAAACCGTATTATATACGGCGCGTTCAATCATTGCTAAAGATTTCTATTGCTATTTAACCTTCCAATGAGTATAATAGCATAAAA
>CANPZR010000047.1 GCA_947589175.1 uncultured Lachnospiraceae bacterium
CCCGTAGTGTATTCATTTGGCATTTAATTACTATCCATTGTATTCAGCGTGGTTTTAATGGTTCCAGATTCCTATTCAGCGTAGTTTCGGATTCCGTTTCCTATTAGGAAATCCTTTCTAATTTCCGTTTTCGCTTGCACGGAGCCGGTCAGCCCAGAGTAATGCGGTGGTACGAGCGCTTGCCTCCGGCCGTGCGCTTCACGATTTCCTCCGTGTGTACCTGCTTCTCCGCCCTCATCTCCTTATCTGTCTCCGTCTTCTCCGGGCGCATCAGAGTCTCCGATACCTCATCCAGGGAGTAGGCAAAGCCGCTGGTCCTCGGCTCTGGCTGCGGTTCCGGTGTATATTCCGGCATCGCTGTAAACTCCAACTGCGCGCCCGATGCGGATACCGGTTCGGCCTGTGGTTCGGATGTATATTCTGGCATTGGTTCTAACTCAGGCTCCAACTCGGATAACGACTCCGGCTGCGGCGCGTATTCCGGCATCGCTGTAAACTCCAACTGTGTCCCAGATGCAGATACCAGTTCTGACTGCGGTTCGGATTCATATCCCGTCAATGGTTCCAACTCGGGCTCCAGCGTGGATAACGGTTCCGGCTGCGGCGTATATTCCGGCATCAGCGGCTCTGGCTTCTGTTCGGGCTCATATTCCTGCTGCGGCTGTTCGTTATCTGCCGCGTGAACTTCCCGCCACTTATGTTCGAGATCGGTAATCGTAGGTACTTTATCATACTCGCTGATCATGGCCTCATCTCCCGACAAGGGGCGGGTGAGGGGTTCAGCCTTAAAGTCGAAATCCGGCTTTACATATTTGGGAAGCGTAGAACGGGAAACCAGCGGCTCTGGCGCGGGTTCCGGTTCCGGCTTGTACTCCACCTCCGGCTCCGGCGCGGCCTGCGGCTGAGGCTCAAGTTTAAGCTCCGGTTCCGGCTCGTACTCCACCTTCGGCTCCGGCTCGGCCTGTGGCTGAGGTTCAAGTTTAAGTTCCGGTTCGGATTCCCATTCCATCTCCGGGAACTGCATCTGCAGCTCGGATTCCGGCATCAAGTCCAAAGTCACGGATTCATTCTCCTGCTCTGTGTCCATCCCCGGCATCAGATCCAGGTTCACGGATTCGTTCTCTGGCTCTGTCTCCATCTCTGGCATCAGATCCAGATTTGCGGATTCGCTATCCGCTTCTGCCTCTGTTCCTGTCTCCGGCATCAGATCCAGATTTGTCGAATCGTCCTCTTCTTCCGCTCCGGCCATCAAATCCAGATCCAGCATGGCGTCACTTTCGTCCGCCGGTTCCTCATAATCCAATTCCGCCGCAGGAATGGCAGCGAAAAGATCCTGCTGTTCTTCTTCCCTCTCAATCACGTCGGCTATATCCTCTCTTGCCGTCTCATTCATGCGGCGAATGGGATCCGACATATCCAGACGGGCCAAAAGGGTATTTAGCTGCGCGTCTGTATTTTCCCCGGAATCACTCTTTTCGGTCCCTCCGAGCATGGCCTCCTCTGGTTCAAGCTCCACATCATTTTTAGGACGGATGAAAGAATCCTTCGCCGTGGGCAGGACGTCGTCGCTGCTCAGGCTGTTATAATCCGGCATGGGAGAAGACTCCGCCTGACGGCCCGCCACATCCTCCTGTTCAAGGATTTCCGGGGATCCGACTGCATTGGACGGCCGGGAAATAAGCGCCTCCTCCTCCGGCTCCCTCTCGGCCGGGGCAGCTGTCAGTTTCTCATCCTGCTGCGGGATATCCTCCCGCTTTTGCTCTGGCTGAATTTCCGAATCCGTCTTTTTCCCTTTGCTGGCTCCGGGAAGGAAATCCGGGGACACGGTCCACTCGGGAATCTCTGCTGCGCCCCAGGTCGGCGCCGGCTCCGCGGACTGCAGCTCTATAACACTTTCTTTTTCGACTGATTTCTTTCTCATGAACTCCTCCTTGCTGACCGACTTCTTTTCCCGCTTCTTTTCCGCTTTCTTATCGAGTTTTTCACCAGGACTCTTATCAGGCTGTTTGCTCAATTTCTTATCGGGCTTCTCAACGGGACTCTTATCAGGCTGTTTGCTCAATTTCTTATCGGGCTTCTCAACGGGACTCTTATCAGGCTGTTTGCTCAATTTCTTATCGGGCTTCTCAGCGGGACTCTTTTCGGGCTGCCTATCAGGCTGCTTTTCGAGTTTCTTTACAGATTTCTTTTCCTGCTTTTTTCCCGTCGCTGCCGTCGCTGCCTTTGCCTCCTGAGCCGGTTTCCCTGGCGCTGCCGCGGCAGCGTCTGTTTGCGCAGGCTTCTCTTCCGCTGCAGGTGATTTTGCCTCTTCCGGGGCTTCCGTGACGTCTTTTAATACCAGCGTGCAGGAAAAACCATAGGCGGCGAACACCGGCAGCATATACGTCATATAATAAAAATGCGCGCCATTTTTATTGAAAATCAGGTAATATCCGAGAAGGAACAGGGTGGCAAGGCAGAGCGGACCGATTCCCGAACTGGATCTCCGAATGGAGAAAAAACCGGCTACGCAGCCCATAAACACCAACAGCGCCGGAAAGACCGGTACTTCGAATGGAGTACATATATATTTCATGGCGTCGGTAAATTTCAGAATCATATAGTCAAAAATCTGCATCAGATCCGTATAAGAAGCCAGTTCCGGGTCTATGACCGTTTCCGGCAGAACCACCATGTCCGGCAGGAGAAAATATATGACTCCAAAAATCAGAACAGAAATAAGAGTGAGAATACCGGCGGCATAGACGCCCCGTCCGAGCGCGCTCCCCCCTTTATTTTCCGGCTCGCCAAAAATGAGGCTCAGGATACAGCCCACTAAAAGGGCGCTGACCAGAGGGTTGAGGATAATAGCGAGCGAAAATACAATGCCCATCACAAAATAGCTGAAAAACAACATAAAACTGTTGCCAGAAAGAATATAGGCAAACTTTCTCGTGACGAGAAGAAATACGGCATAGGGAACAATAAAACACAAAACATCAATGTACTGTCTCGATGAAAAATAGGAGCCGGACATACTCATGAAGAAGAAAAAACCGAAAATCAGGGCGGCGCAGCCGCACAGCCGGCCTCCCAGCATCCGGGCGCAGGTATAAGTACCCGCCAGAAGCACAGCGATGAGCAGGGCGCTGTTTAAGCCATGGTCTAAGCTCAGCACGAATGAGAGGACGCAGAAAACCGCAAGAACCAGACCTTCCGCCATGTTGGCCAGATGGTTCTTTCTCTGAACGATATCCAGGTAACCGGCTTCTTTGATAAAAAAGGATCCGATCATGTAAATGGCAATCCCCAGCACAAGGATGCAGGCTAATATGTTGCCGTTCTTTGTACCGGAAATAGCCAGCTGGGCAACCTCCAGGAAGGCAATGCCAAAAATACCGATAAAAAGCACGGAATATATAATAGATAGCAAATTTCTTTTTAATAACAATTTTTTCGCCCCTTTATTACACAATTATACATTTATTATAATACTATAAAAAGGATGAAATGACAACATTTTTTAGTGGATAACGACATACACTTTAATAAAAAACGGTGGAATCGTTTTGAAGAAGCAATTGCTGAAAGGCACAATCATTCTCGCAGGGGCCGGAATCGTCACAAGAATGATCGGTTTCGCATACCGCGTTTTTCTGGCGGGCGCCATTGGAGAGACAAAGTTAGGCGTCTACCAGCTGGTCTTTCCCGTCTACTCTCTCTGCTTTACCCTGTACGCCGCCGGGATTCAGACGGCGGTGTCGCAGATTATTTCTCACGAAAAAAAAGAGGATCACCCCGGAATTATAAAAAGCGCGCTGGCGCTGTCTCTGGGGACGGCCATCACGCTCTCTGTCCTGCTGTACGCCGGGGCGGACTACGTAGCCGTCGCCTTTTTGGGGTCAAAAGAAGCGGCGGAGCTGCTGCGGATTCTCTCAGTCCTGTTCCCGTTCTGCGGTGTCACATCCATTATAAACGGCTATTTTTACGGAATCAGCGACGCGAAAAAACCAGCGGTGTCACAGATTGCAGAGCAGCTGTGCCGGGTGGGCTTTGTATTTCTTATCTCCTTTGCCGTCCTGGACGGCGGGACGTCTCCCGCCTGCGCCGTATGGGGGCTCGTAGCCGGGGAGCTGGCGGCCAATTTTTATAATCTGCGCCAGCTGTGGCGGCTCGTGCCGCCCGGAAAAATCCGGCGGGGAAAAATACGCCTAAAGAGGCTTTTGACCCTGTCCCTCCCCCTCACCGGAAACCGGCTGGTCCTGTCGCTGCTTAGCAGCGTGGAATCCGTGCTGATTCCGGCCATGCTCATGCGGTACGGCCACGCCCCGGCAGACGCCCTGGCAATATTCGGCGTCCTCACCGGCGTTGTCATGCCTTTTGTCATGTTCCCGGGAACTCTCACTAATTCCCTTTCCGTCCTGCTGCTCCCCGCCATTTCCCAGGCAGCGGGAGCCGGACAGAGCGGACAGGTGCGCCGCGCCGCCGAACAGACGCTTCGCTATTCCCTTCTGTTAGGCGTTCTGACCGGAGCCCTGTTCTTAAATTACGGGCTTGACATCGGAACACTCCTGTTTCAGAGCGAAAATGCCGGAAAGCTTCTGACGGCGCTGGCATTCCTCTGCCCGTTTTTGTACGCGTCAACCACCCTGAACAGCATTATAAACGGACTGGGAAAAACAGCGGTAACCTTTCTCAACAGTGTCCTTGGCCTGTCCCTTCGCATCGGATTTCTCGTCGTGGTCACGCCCCGGCACGGAATCTACGGTTATCTGGGAGGAATGATTGCCAGTCAGATCCTGATCTGCCTTCTGGACGGCAGTTACCTGATCCGGCACTATGAAATCGATCTGGGGCTGATGAATCATCTCGTGTGGCCCTGTATATTTTCAAACAGCGTCTTCTTTCTGGCCAGATTCTTCGGAAGCCGGCTGGATAGGGCTGTTTCCATTCCCTTTACCGGATACCTGACTCTTGTGCCGGCCGCTATCCTCCTCTTGTGGTACATGATGCGCTTTAACCTGATCCGGCCTAACCCCCAGAGCCGCCCCCGCGCATAACCGTCACAGAGACAGCATCTGCAAAAGCTGTTCCTCCGTGATGATGGGGATGCCCAGTTCCTTTGCCTTTTTGTTTTTGGAGGAGGCGGACGCGATGTTGTTGTTGACCAGGTAGTCCGTCCGGGAACTGACGCTGCCAGCCACCTTTCCCCCCTGCTCTTCGATTTTTGCCTTGCACTCGTTCCGGTTGGCAAACTGAGTCAGGCTCCCTGTGATGACAAATGTCTTTCCGGCCAGCGGCTCCTCGTCGGGATCCCGCCTTTCGGGGTACTGGATATCCAGAAATCCGGAGAGTTCGCGCACCATTTCCCTGTTTTTTTCCCGGGCAAAAAAATCTACGAAGGAATCCGCCAGCACCTGTCCGATCCCGTCTACGGCCACTAGCTGCTCTGCCGTCAAGTCTTGAAAATCCGTCAGCCTCCAGGGATACTCGCGGACGATGAGGCGGGCGGTGCTGAGGCCGATTCCCTTAATCCCCAGGCTATACAGCACATTGGCCAGGGGAACCTTTTTGGAAGTCTCAATGGCGTTCATGAGATTTTCATAGGATTTTTCGCCAAATCCCTCCAGGCCGATCAGCTCGTCCCGATGTTCGGACAGGCGGTAGAGATCCGTCACATCGTGCAGGAGGTTCAGGTTCACAAATTTCTCCAGCGTCGCCTCGGACAGACCGTCTATATTCATGGCGTCCCGGCTGACAAAATGGGAGAAATTCTTGATTTTTTTCGCGTAGCAGTCCGGGTTGGGACAGGTCAGCACCACGGAGCCGTTCTCCTGTACCAGAGCGGTCCCGCCGCCGCAGACCGGGCATTTCTCCGGGATGGCGCAATTATTTTTCTCCGTCTTATTTTCGTAGATCTGGGGAATGATCATGTTGGCCTTGTACACGGAAATCGTGTCCCCGATGCCCAGCTTCAGCTCCCGGAGAATACTGACGTTGTGCACGCTGGCCCGGCTCACCGTGGTCCCCTCCAATTCCACGGGGTCGAAAATAGCTACCGGATTGATCAGGCCGGTGCGGGAAGCGCTCCACTCAATTTCCCGCAGGGTGGTGTCCGCGAGCTCGTCCTGCCACTTAAAGGCAATGGAATCCCTGGGAAATTTGGCGGTGCGGCCCAGTCCGGCGCTGTAGGCCACGTCGTCAAAGGTCAGCACCAGGCCGTCGCTGGGGAGGTCGCTCTCTGCCGTCTCCCGTGAAAAATCTTCCACTGCCCCGGCCAGCGTCTCCCGCGTCACCTTTTTAAAGGGGACCACGTCAAAGCCCAGCGAGGAGAGCCAGTTCAGCTCTTTCTCTTTTTTGTCAAAGCTCTCCGGCCTGTCGGTCTGCACGACGTTGTATACATAAAAATGAACCCGCCGCCTGGCCGTGATCTCGTTGTTCAGCTGGCGCACGCTGCCGCTGCACAGATTTCTCGGATTCTTATATTTTTCCTGAATTTCCGCCGTCTGGCCGTTGAGCCACTCGAAATCCGAGTACCGGATCAGCGCCTCCCCCCGGATTACGAGGCTCCCCTCGAACCGGATGCGCCCGGGAATATTGACAAATGTCTTCGCGTTGTTGGTGATCACCTCGCCGATCTCCCCGTTGCCCCGTGTGAGCGCCTTGACTAGCACCCCGCTTTCATAGGTGAGTATCACGCTGAGACCGTCCAGCTTGTAGGAGAGCAGTCCCTCCCTCTCGCCAATCCAGGCAGACAGCTCCTCCACCTCCTTGGTCTTGTCCAGTGAGAGCATAGGGGCAATGTGTGCCTCCTTCGGCAGCTCGCTGATCGTCTCGTATCCCACGTTCTGCGTGGGGCTGGCTGACATCGTGATTCCCGTGTCCCTTTCAAGCTCCGTCAGCTCGTCGTATAATTTGTCGTATTCGTAATTGGACATTATCTCGTCCTGTCCCTGATAATACACTCTGGCGGCCTGATTCAGAATCGTCACCAGTTCTTTCATGCGGGCAATTTTTTCTTCCATTTTTTCCTCCATATTAATCCCCATTCCGGAGCGTTTACACTCCCTCTATATTTTATTTTCTGCGCAGCCTTTCTTTAATTGCCGGATCTCCTCGTCAGTGAGGGGACGCCACTGCCCCTCCGGCAGGTCTCCCAGCTCAATATTCATGACCCGGATCCGCTTCAGCCGACGCACCCGGTAGCCAAAATACTCGCACATCCGGCGGATCTGGCGGTTCAGCCCCTGGGTGAGCACGATGTGGAACATCTTTCCCCGGCGCACGGGAATCCGGCAGGGCGCCGTCATGGTGTCCAGAATGGGGACGCCCTGCTCCATTGCCTGAAAGACCGATTCCTTGACGGGACGGTCCACCGTCACCACATATTCCTTCTCGTGGCGGTTCCGTCCCCGGAGAATGTCGTCCATCAGCTGCCCGTTGTTGGTGAGCAGAATCAGGCCGGTAGAATCCTTGTCCAGCCTTCCCACCGGGTAAATCCGCTCCGGGTAACCGATGGCGTCTATAATATTGTCCTTATCCGCCCGGCTTGTGGTACACACAATGCCGGCCGGCTTGTGATAGGCGATGATAATCTCCTTGTCCGCCTGCCGCACCCGCTTCCCGGACACCAAAATCTCGTCGGAGGGCGCCACCATCTGTCCCACCTGGGCGACGGCGCCGTTTATCGTAATCGCTCCCGCCTCGAGCAGACGGTCCGCCTCCCGCCTCGAACAGACGCCGCACTGGCTGAGATATTTGTTGATCCGCACCGCATCCTCCATTTGCGCCAACTCCTTTCTGTGATGCCTTATAAAATTAAGAGGTACTTTCTGCCGTGAGAACCGTACCTCTTATAATCTTATTTTTTTTTAAAAACTTTTTTCTATAAATTATTTCAGAATGATATATCTCTCCTGGAAAATCAATCGGTGACGGCCGCGCCGGACGCTGACTGAATCTCCGTATCCATCTTCTGATAAAACTGCTTAAAGGCTTCGTCGCTGTCAATGGCGTCCTGCAGCGCATCCGCGACCTCTTCCTTTAAATCGATGATCTCCTGGTTCCGGTCCGCCGAAGCGATAAAATCCTCCTGCTCTTCATCAAAGGCGCTGAAATAGACTACATATTTTCCATCGGACGTCACCGTGACATAAAAGGCGGCCAGACAGGGAACCAGCGTCTGAATATTTTTCAGCTTCATATCGTACCGGACATAGACGCGGTAGGCGTCAACTCCTTCATTTTCAATGACGTAGCAGTTGATATTCTGGTAATCCTCCACGTACGTGGCAAATGTGATGAATTTCTCCTTGGGAATCTGGTTCGGATCGCTGACCAGCGTGCCCAGCGTGTCAAAATCCACATTTTTCTTTGCCTCGTAATAGGAGGCGATCAGCGTGTTGATTTCCTCCTTTTCGTTCAGCATGAGCTCCGCGTTCTCCGCGCTGTGGGGCTCCGTGCCGCCCGTGGGAATCAGTGTAAGTATAAAAAATGCCAGCGCCAGAGTGGCCACTGAAATAATAATAACCAGTTTTTTATATCGTAATTTCATGAAAAAACCCAGCTTTCTTTTGTCCTATTTTTCTTATGCCCGCTTGTCTGTCAGGAAAGAGCGCCTCTTATGCGGCTGAGCTCTTCCAGTGAGAACCGATAATGGGAATTGCAGAAATGGCAGTTCATCTCAATGGATTCCCCGTCGGCAATAATCCGATCCAGCTCAGCGGATCCCAGGCTGACCAGCGCCTTTTCCATCCGCTCTTTCGAGCAGTTACAGGAAAAGGAGGCCAAAATCCTCTCCTCTGAAAATTCCACATCCATCCCGGTCAGAATCTCCTCCAGCATGGACTCCGGCGTGTGGCCGTTTTGAAGCATCGTCGTGACCGGCTCCATCCGGGACAGCCGCTCTTCTAACACGGCAATCACGTCCTCGCTGGTATCCGGCATAAGCTGTATCATATATCCGCCCGCCTGGGCTACCGTATTGTTCTTATTCATGAGAACGCCCAAAGCCACCGATGAGGGCGTCTGCTCGGAAACAGCAAAATAATAAGTCAGATCCTCTGCAATCTCGCCGGAGACAAGCTGCACCTGACCGGAGTACGGCTCCTTCATGCCAATATCCCGGATCACGGTCAGAACTCCTGACCCGACGGCTCTCCCCACATCCAGCTTCCCGGCCGGGCTGGCCGGAAGACTGACGACCGGATTCGCCGGATACCCCTTTACATGGCCAAAAGCGTCTGCCGTAACGGTCAGGCCTCCCGCCGGACCGTCGCACTGAATCTGGAGCGTGAGAAGATCGCTCTTCTCCTTCATCATAGCCCCCATCATAGCGCCGCCGGAAAGAAGCCGCCCCAGAGCCGCCGTCATAACGGGACTGGTCTGATGCCTCTCCCTCGCCTCTTCCGCCAGATTCCGGGACGTAATGGCAAAGCACCGAATCTGGCCGGAAGCCGCCACTCCCCGGACTATATAATCCTTGTATTCCAAATGTCTCATCTCCCGATCTGTCGGTCTTTACAATGCAATAAAAATGAGCGGCCGAAAACCGGACATCCCTATAAGCCCTATAAGATAAAAAGAATGCATCTGGAGGGATTCGAACCCCCGACCAATGGCTTCGGAAGCCACTACTCTATCCACTGAGCCACAGATGCATTGCGTGTATATTATAACATATAGGCGCAATTTGTAAAGGTAAAATTTGATTTTTTCAAAAATTTTTTTCAAAATATTTTGAATTTTTTCGGCAGAAAGCATACGTTCCTCCGCAGCAAAACTGCGGGGGAACGCAGGGAAATCAATATATAAAACTGTCGCTGGCTCTGTCATAAAAATAGGCCCTGTCTGACAAGACTTCCTCCGGGCAGACATGATCCTGGTTGATCTGGCTGACCATATGGGACAGATCGTCAATGGACAGTTCCTTCTTCGCCGGAATGATCACCAGCTCATGAATGCTGCTGGGAAGGACGTAGAGATTGGCGTTGACCCGCTCTGCCAGATTGCGGATCTCGTCCGGGTAGAGCATGACCGCGGCGCCGTATACTCCCGCCGTATTGCTCGCAATGAGCATCGGAAATTCATCGTCTTCCTCACTGCAGAAATCGATTCCCGTATATTCCACGATCATTCGGATCATAGACTGCGTCTTGGCCGGAAGAAGCCTGGGCGTGTTCAGCTCGGCGCAGCGGTACAGCTCCGCTTTGTTGATGTTCCACTTGTCCATCAGTTCGCCGGTGACGGACAAGGTCTCCAGTCCCCTTGACGTATGTCTCACGACAACTCCAAAGGTGACGGCCAGATCCAGAAAAGGAAACGAGGGAATCCCCTCCAGCAGTAACTTGTTTTTCTCCGCGGAGATGAGCCGGAAAATAACCTTATCCCTGCACTCCTCCCAGGACAGGGAAAAATTCTGGTATTTGTCCGGATTGTCCCTCAGATTCTGAAGCGACTCCGCAATCTGAACGCTGACATCCTCAATCGATACTTTGCTGCGCAGATAATCCTGATAATAGCTGTCCATGTAGATCATAGGCGCTACCGATCTGCTGAAATTTTTCACTATAATGCCGTACTTGGGAATGTTATTATTTTTGGTAATCACTTCCCGTTCAATGTGAAGCTTCCAGTCTCCCATCAGCTCGCTCAGCCTGCTGCTCACTTCTTCAATAAATTGTTCTTTTGTCATATATACTCCCTTCTGCTGCCGGGAGATTTTTTTTATACAATTAAATTGTAACAGATTTTTCCATGCTTTTCAATTGTTGTCTAGCATAATTTTGTGTCGCTTTACGCCACAAAACAGACGGCATAGAAAAAGACCGCCGCCCCGCGAGTTCACCGCGAAAGCGACAGCCCCTTAATTTTCATTATGCCGAATCACTCTAAATTCCCCGGATATAAATCGTTCTCTAAAACAATTCAGTATTCCCCGGATAAAATCGTTCTCTTAGACAATTCCCTGAGCAGTCATAGCGTCTGCTACTTTCTCAAATCCGGCGATGTTAGCGCCTACTACATAGTTCTTCTCGAAACCATATTTCTTAGACGCGTCGTCGCATGCATGGAAGATGTTGACCATGATGTCTTTCAGCTTAGCGTCTACTTCCTCGAAGGACCAGCTCAGTCTCTCGCTGTTCTGGGACATCTCCAGAGCGGAAGTAGCAACGCCGCCTGCGTTCGATGCCTTTCCAGGAGCGAACAGAACGCCGTTCTGCTGCAGATACTCGGTAGCGTCCAGCGTCGTAGGCATGTTAGCGCCCTCTGCCACAGCGATTACGCCGTTGGCAACCAGAGCCTTCGCGTCGTCCAGATTCAGCTCGTTCTGGGTTGCGCACGGAAGCGCGATATCGCATTTTACAGACCATACGCCCTTGCCCTCGTGGTACTCGGCGCTGCTTCTTGCAGCCGCGTACTCGGTCAGGCGCGCTCTCTTTACTTCCTTGACTTCCTTCAGAAGCTCTACGTCGATGCCCTCCGGATCGTAAATCCAGCCGGTGGAATCGGATACGGTAACGACCTTAGCGCCCAGCTGCTGCGCCTTCTGTGTAGCGTAAATAGCAACGTTGCCTGCGCCGGAAACTGCTACGACCTTGCCTGCCATGTCATGTCCGTTGCACTTTAACATCTCCTCGGTGTAGTACAGAAGTCCATAGCCGGTAGCCTCTGTACGAGCCAGGGAACCGCCGTAAGTAAGTCCCTTGCCGGTGAGAACGCCCTCATAGGCGTTGCGGATTCTCTTGTACTGTCCGAACATATAGCCGATCTCGCGTCCGCCTACGCCGATATCTCCGGCGGGAACGTCCGTGTCTGCTCCGATGTGCTTGCACAGCTCGGTCATAAAGCTCTGGCAGAACGCCATGACCTCACGGTCGGATTTGCCCTTCGGATCAAAGTCCGAACCGCCCTTGCCGCCGCCGATCGGAAGGCCTGTCAGGGAGTTCTTGAAAATCTGCTCAAATCCTAAGAACTTGATAATTCCTAAATTTACAGACGGATGGAAACGAAGTCCTCCTTTGTACGGTCCAATAGCGCTGTTGAACTGTACGCGGTATCCGGTGTTCACCTGAACCTGTCCCTTGTCGTCTACCCACGGCACGCGGAACTTAATCTGTCTTTCAGGGTTTACCAGACGCTCTAACAGCGCGTCCTTGCGGTACTTCTCCTCGTTCTGCTCTACGACCGGGCGCAGAGATTCCAGAACTTCTTTTGCAGCCTGATGGAATTCCGGCTCGGCAGGATTCTTCTCGATCAGCTGAGCCAATACCTCATCTACGTATGACATAGTCATAACCTCCTTAGTTTTTTGTCACCTATCATTATATAACACCCACTGTACAAAAAACAAGGCTAATTTTCTGAAATAACAGAAATTTTTTTCACTTTTAAAGAAATTTTTTTATGTCTGTTCTATGATGGCAAAAATAAACTGCCTCCTGATTCCAACACCATTCCATGAGCCATCAAGAAATCGAGCAGCTGTCCGCCTTAGACAGATAGCTGTTGGAGTAGTGATAATCTCCGCTGACATCTTTTCCGAACCACTCCGGCGGGACAAAGGCGTC
>CANPZR010000048.1 GCA_947589175.1 uncultured Lachnospiraceae bacterium
GGCTTGGCGTCTATGTACGCCTCAAAGCGGCCGTATAGGTCCGGGGTGATCCTGGCGGCGGTGTCCAGGGCGGCCGGTTCGGGCAGCTGGGCGGTGATCTGTTCCATGGCGCCCGTCATTCTGCGGGGTATGCGGGGGTATTCTGCAGGTGTACCCATAGCGCGGCTAAATCGTTCCCGCCCATTACCAAATCCCCGCCGGCGAGGTCCATAATCATGTAAACGGTCTCGCCGTTCATGGGGGAGAATTTTCGCCCGGCGTGTAGGTTGCGCTGTTTGGCGGCCTTTTTCACGTCCTTAAATTCCAGGCTGGGGGGTATTTTCCCCTGCAGAAAATAGGCCAGGTGCAGCAGGTCCTCGGATGAAATAAGCGTCTTTCCGTCTGGCTCTTCAATGGTGAGAAAATGCGTGCCGGCCATTGTGACGCCGGAAACAGAAAGGCCCTTTGCGGCGGCCAGGCGTCGAATATCGCCCTCGGTAAAGGTTTCTATTTGGGGTGTCTTGGGGTCTAAATACAACTTTTGCGGCTTTGGCATTGTCTGGCTCCTTTCTTTTGTGTGTATATGTATGTGTGTATGTACCATTATGTTTTACTGGGTCTGTTTGAGGTTACTATACAACATCTGGCCGAAAAGTGCAACACTTTTTTGTTATGGTAACTTCCAAAGGGCCGTCGGCGGGCGTCTTTTCCCTGGTGCGCCGTCTATGGCCGTTTTTCGGGCCTGTGTGCGATTTTAGCCGCTGGGAATATAAAGACAAGGGGGGAGGCCGAAAAAACGCGCTACGGGCCGCCCAGGGGCCTATTTTTTCAAGAGGATAAAAAACAAGCCTCCGGCGTATAAAATCCGGGGGCTTGACAAATAATTTTGCATAGAATATACTTAAAGACACAAAAAGTGCTGCCGGTTCCGGTCAGCCTAACGCAATCTTATGAAATGATCGCCGATCTTGTCAGGATGCCGGCGGTCATTTCTTTTTGCAAAGCTGAATAATCAGCCCACAAATACCAACGATTAGTATGCCAACCTGTATAAGGTCAGAATATGTCACCATCGGCAACCCTCCCTTCTGGAGGGCAAGGTCCCTCCGTCATTCCATGGAACGACGTTAGGCAGACCTTCGCCAGCAGCACCCGGCGGCATTATAGCACAGACGGGCCGTAAAAGCAACCAGGCGCCTAGCGTCCGGGGCGGTGGCCGGTCTGGCCTCCTGTGGGGGACAGCTGCGCGCCCTGGTTGCTGCAGGTAGCCGCCAGGGGGAGCAGCTGCGGGGCCGCCGTGATCAGGGCAGCCGGTGCCCGGTTCCAGGTCAATACCGGGCGCCAGGTGGCCGGGGTTCCTGGGCGCCGGTCTGATCCCGGCCGCCGGTAGCAGCTGCGGGCCGGGCGGATGATCCACGCCGGGCGGCGCGGGCCTGGGCGCTATGGCGGCGCCAGTATTCGGCATTATAAAGAGGGTTCCGCCGGTCCCATTCCAGCCGGCGGGCTTTGGCGCCGGCTATTTTACATTCTGCGCTGCAGTAGCAGGCGCGGGGCGTGGACGCCTCGAAAATGCGGCCGCATACCGCGCATACTACTTCACGCATGGCCGGCGCCCCTGTTCCGACCGGCGGCCTGGGCCAGGTATTTTGCAAGCATGGCAGGCCCTCCTTAACAGAACGCGGCTATAATACGCCCCGTTTCCTGTATCGTAATTGTCACCTTGAGGGAGAAATCCGGGTCGCCTATGGCTATACCGTTCACATACATTACGCGCCCGCCGGGCCTGGCGGCGGCCTGGGCCAGTTCGTAGGCCTTGAAAGCCTCCCAGTATTCGGCGGTGTCTTTTTTGCCGGTGCTGGAAAGCAAGCTCAACGCGGCCAGGGGGTCCCCGGTCCGGGCCTGGGCCTCCAGGGCGGCGGTAGCTTTGGCGCTTTGCCGGGCCTGGCGGCGGCGCCGGTTATTTTCTTCCCTGGCGGCGGCGTCGGCGGCCTCTAGGGCGGCGTCGGCCGCTTTTTGATCGCGGTATTCCTGGGCGGCGGCGCGCTGCTTTTCCCTGTAATTGGTCCTAAGTTCCCAGGCCTTGCGGGCCTGGCGGCGCCCCTCATGCCTGCAGGTTGCCGAACAATATTTGCTGCTAGGGGTGGCCGGGGTAAAGGTCCGGCCGCATATCGGACAAATGGCGCTTCTAGGGTCCATGTTTCACCTCAAAAAAAGTCTTGCCGGGTGCCGTACAAAGGTCTAACCTGTGACTATTTGTACAGTGACGCAGGGAAGTCCGCAGGGCGGGGGGAGGGGGAGGTACCCCCCCCCGGCCGGAAAAGCCGGCGCCGCAAGGGTTTGCGGTTTTTTGGCGGCGCTGCAACTGTTGAAAAATCCGGCCGTTTTTTCGCCCTTAAAAAAGCCTTTTCATTTTTTGCGGTTTTCCTTTCTTTTGTTCACTTATGTTACGTTGTGTGAACACTTCGACGGCCGCGCATTTTCCCGCTTTTCATCGGGGTTTGACGGCCGCCGGGGGCGGTGCCTAGTTCACAAAAATTATTTGTGTGACTTCGCGGCGGCCAGGCGAGGCATAACCCCCCGCGCTGTCACCACGTTCCCGGAGGTCTCCACGCCCTCGGTTAAGGCCCGCAATTTCTCCCAGTTCTCCCCGTTGTAGTATTTCCATTCCAGCGAAAGGGGCAGGCCGGGGCCTGCATTTGGTATTATGGCCTCTGTCACCTGGGGGGGCAGCATACCGGGGGGGACATTTTGGCCGGCGCCCTTTTTCCTGTTGCAGGCCCAATGTGCGAGCTGCAGGTTATCCAGATCGAAAGGGTGGCCGCCCAGGCTCACGGGAATAATATGATCCACGGTGGGGGAAAGAGGGTCCGGGGCCTTGCGGCGCTTATCTACGGGCTGGCCGCATATCGCGCAAACGTCCTGGGTCATAAGGATTCGCTGGCGGTTCCGTTCATACTGCATACGGGCGCCGGGCTGATGGTCCGGCCGGTCGTTTCTGCTTTTCTTTTTTGGGGCGTATTTATTCCGCGTGTAGCCCATGGCCGCGCTCCTCCTGGTTAATATCTAAATTTCCGCATGGCGTCGTTTATAGACGCCTGTTCAATGCCTATATAGCGCAAGGTCTCGCGCTGGTCGCTGTGGTTCAATATCCGCATAAGCAAAACAATATCTTTGTTTTGCAAGTAAAAGTGATAGCCAAAGGTTTTGCGGAGGGTGTGGGTTCCCAGGTTTTCCAGTCCAAAACGGACGCCGGCGGCGTGCAATACCCTGTAAGCGTATTCCCGGCTCACAGGGGCGGCGGCCTTGCGGGTGCTGGGGATTAAAAATTCCCAGTCTTTTTTATCGGCGCAATAGTCCGCCAGGATACGGGCCAGGGGGGGAGCTATGGGGAAAAGTTTTTCCTTGCCGGTCTTTATTTCCCGTATTTTTATATTTTGCTTTCCTTTTACATCCCGGACTTTAAGCTGCAGTATGTCCGATATGCGGAGGCCGCTGTAAATGCCGATACTGTACATAACGTACCACTTGGGGCCGCGCTGCTGCAGGTATTCCCCTATATCCTTTACTTTTCCGGCGTCCCGGATAGGTTCAACAAAATTCATTTTATCGGTTCCTTTCCAGGCCAGGCAGCCGGCCGGTGGCAGCTGCGGGGCAGGCATTAAAATACAGGGCGGCGGGCCTGCATAACAGGGGCCGCCGCCGTCCCTTGCGGCGTCCGGCCGGGAAGGAGGGGCCTGGCGGCCGTTTTGGGCCTTTTCACAGCGCCGGCCCGGCCAGGAGATAAAACCGGGCGGCGCCGCCTTTCCAAAAAAAGGCCCTGGCGGTGAAAGGCCCGCCAGGGCCTCCAGAAGAGCCGCCCGGCGTGAAAGGATAGCCGCCGGCGGCTCTGGATCTGGTTTAGTTACTCATGCCAGTTCGGCCGGAATGGGGCCGGTGCTCTCCATCCACTTGCTGAATAGGTTGTCCAGGGCGTCGGGTTCCTGGGCGGCTTCGTTCATTTCCTGCAGCCATTTCCGCATATTGGGCGTGTCCAGGGGGTTTGCGGCCTTGCGGGCCTGGGCTTCGGCCAGGAGCCGCGCTTCTCGTGCTTCGTTGTTCATGGTCTGCAAGACGCCATAAAGGGGATCGGATTCCTCCTGTTCATCCGGGGGGAATAACTGCCCCAGGAGCTGGCGCAGGGCGTCGTTGTTCTCGTCCATTTTCGGCCTCCTTTAATGGAAATTTCCCCATATGTTGGCGCGGCGGTCTACAAGAGGATTTGCCTTTTTATGGCCGGTCGCCATTTCGTATGAGTAATGATCAAATATGGACTGCAGCCAGTAAATGGCGTTATCTATGGAAAACCGGGTTCCCTCTACATGGCGCAGTTTTTCCGCCTCGCTGACGTTGCGGCCGCGGGCCTTTGCCAGGCGCCTTAAGACGGAATTAGCCTGGTGGCGCTTTTCCCCTAATTCGCCCAAATACTGCGCCGCAAGGTCCGCCGTTTCCACGGCCCATTCCATGACGGAGGCAAGTTCGGCCTCCATATCATCCAGCACATAGCCGGTCATTTCTTTATATTCTTCCTCGGAAATAGGTGGCTGGTGCAGGGTCTCGCGCCGGCGCTGCATCATTTCCAGGGCGTCGTTATGAAAGGCGGCCTCCCTTTTTGCCTTGCGGTAGGCGTCCGGGTCTGTTTCACGGGTGGCAGCGTCTAGGGCGGTTTCGGCGGCTTCGCTGGCGGCCTTTTCCTCCTCTATGCGCTGCTCCAGGTCTGCGAGCTCGGTTTTATAGTCCCGGTCTCGCTTATCAAGGCGGGCTATGATCTGTTCATTGGTCATTTTTATTTTTCCTTTCTGAAAAATATATAAGGCGCCTACAACTGGTTACTCTTTTCTGCCAGTTGCAGGCGCCCCTATTCGGCCAGTCATACGGCCGTCAAGTCATACGGCCGCTATTCGATTTTTGCCCGGCGCCGGAGTCCAAATTGGACACATGGGCGGCGCCGCTAAAATGATTTTAGAATAATATCTTGTGTCTGTCAATATGGCAGCCGCCCCGTTTTCCGCCCCATTTCTGGCGGCCAGGTGGCCGGTATGGCCTCCGGGGGGTGGCAGCTACGCGCCCTGGTTGCTGCAGGTGGCCGCCCATGGGGGAGCAGCTGCGGGGGGTTATTCTAGGGGCAATTCGTCAAATGGCGCGGCGTCGTTTTCGCCGGGTGCCAGGTTCCTAAACCCGGCCGGGAGGCTTTCCCGGTCGTGGGGGCTGTCAAGGTCCGGGGAAAAATGGTCGTGGGACATGAAATATTTGAAAAAGCATTTATACGCCTGGCGCCCGTTCCGGCTTTTAAGGCTCACAAATTCGACTTCTTTAGGGTCCTTTTTGGCCGCTTCATATAGGGCGTCTTTTTTTGCCTTTACGGTGGTTTCTTTCCCGTTCTGGCGGCCGGCGGCGGTGTAAAATTCGTCATCTTCCAGCGCAGACAGCTGCAGGCCCCAAACATAGTCGCAAGTAAATTCGATCATGCCTGTTTCTTTGAAAGCCTCATAACTCACGGGGGAGGTGTAGCTGGCCCGGTTAAAATTGCTTATCAAAATAACGAGCAGTTCGTTACTAACCTGCATGGCCTTAAAGGTTTTTACTATGTGATCCGTAGCAAGGCGAATATCCCCACGAAATCCCGCCGGCGGTGCCACAAGTTGCAGGTAGTCCACGAAAACGACGGGCCGGCGGCCGGTCCTGGATATGTACCCCTCAACGTATGCCTGTATATCTTCGGCGGTGGTTGTGAAGTTGCAGCGGACAATTACGAAACGGTCGGCCACGGTGGCCGCGTATTCCCGCTTTACATCCTCCAGAGCCGCGCTGCTGGCGCCGTTTTTTATGTCTATGTTATTTATGTGGGAAAAAGGGTCTTTCAAGTACAGGCGCCGCGCCAGGCTCTTTGTGATAAGTTCGACGGGTTCCTGTTCCATGGCAAAATATAGGACTGTTTCGCCGGCGGCCGCCAGGTTGTCCGCCAGGTTCACGGCAAAGGTCGTTTTGCCGAGGCTGGCAGAGCCGCCCAGGGCAGCGAGGCCGGGGTAAAGGGTCAAATAACTATCTATGTTGGCAAAGCCTGTTTTCCTTTGGCTGTATTTTTTGAAATATGCTATGTCCGTTTCAAAGCGGCCGGCGGCCAGGTATTCCCCCACGTCGTAGGGGGCAAAAGCCGGTTTACGGCCCGCCAGGTGCTTTGCGGTGGCCGCTACTCCGGCGGCGGCGTCCATCTGATCCAAGGCGGCCGCCAGGGTCGGCGCGGTGGCCACGGATAGCGCGGCGGTCTGCAAATGCCGGAGGGCGGCGCCCTGGTGCAGTTCGGCGCAATAGGCGCCTACATTCGCGGCCGTGGGCGTGTTGTTCATGCAGGTAAAAGCAAGGTCCATAAGGTCGCCGCCGGCGCGGTTCACGATCGTTACGGGGTCCACGGTGGCCCCGCTGGTGAATAAATCCCGCGCCGCTTCAAAGAGCCGGCGGTATTTATCATGCTGGAAATCTTCGGCGGTGATGGCGGCCAGTATTTCGGGTATGCTGCGGGCGTCAATGAACATGGCGCCGATAATGGCCTGCTCTGTCAGTTCCAGCGCGGCGGCCTCCGGGGCGGTGGTTTCTGTAATCGCTTCCATGGTTTGCCCTCCTTTTCTTGGGGTTTTTCTGCGGCTCATAAGATACGGCGGCGGGGCGGCGGCTGTCAAGCCGAGCCGAGCCGCTGATACAAATAATCTACAAAGATTATTTACAAATAATATACGGCGTTTTTGGCAAAACCCGCAACCGCTTGCGCCGCAAGGCTTTGCGGGCTTTTTTTCTTGGGTCCGCGTAACGGTATTTCATGCTATGCGTAACGGTATTTCATGCTATCCGACAAAAAGCGTAACGGTATTTCATGCTATGCGTAACGGTATTTCATGCTATCCGGCCGCTATTCTGTGGGTGTAGGCGGCAGCATTTCGCGCCTATACAAAATGTTATCAACGGGCCGGGGGCAGTGGTAGCCGTTTCGGCTCTTTCCCGGCGCCAGGTGGCCGGTATGGCCTCCGGGGGGGGGTGGCAGCTGCGCGCCCTGGTCACTGCAGCTGGCCGCCGGCTTATACACACACATTACATTGTATGTGTATGTATAAGGCCTCATATAGTGCCTATATCTATTTTTACGCCTATATGCCTTTGCCCTTTCACAAGGGGGGAAAAGGATTGTATAAAGCCCTTTTTGCACCATACGCCTAGAATGGCGTCTATTTTTTCCCTGTCTTTTTTGGCCTCCTGGCGGACCTTGGATTTATAGGAGGCGTCGCTGGAATACCGGCTCTTATCTATTCGGGTGTCCGGGGGTGCTATGGCCGTTTTTTTGTAAAGGGTCTCATAAAGGATCGTGCAGCTTGCCCGCGCGCCGCTTCTCATAAGCTGGATTTGCTGGAGTAGGTATTGACGAAATTCTATTGTGTTTCCGTCGTTCCCGGTGGCAGCTGAAGTGTCAAGCATGGGAAAGTCTACCCATAGCAAATGATTCTTTGCCCGGTTGTAGGTGTACAGGATCGGCTCGCTTTCTATCATGTACCCCTCCACGGTGCGCCCCTTTTCGGTTGTGAATGATACAAGATCGGCTTTCAATAGGTAGGTGTCAACGGAGCCTTTTACTAGGCGCTTATCATCCAGGGAAAGCCGCCTTTCCTGTATTTCATGGGAAAGGTCTAAAAAAATTCGCGTAAACCGCATTTTATCCAGGCTTTCCCGGACGCGCTGCAGCTGCTTCTCCGACGGGGTCCAGCCTTTGCGGGTTTCGCCGTTGGTTATCCTCCAAAGTTCCTGCAGGGTAACAAGTAGCGGCCGGTTTGGGTATTCTCTACGATGGTAGTGCCACAAAGTAGATACGGAGTTGTATATGGCATTATCAAAGGCCGTCATTGGCCGGGAAATCTGCAGGCCTGGGCCGTCATACCGCAAAGAAACATATACAGGGATTGACGGCCCTCTGGGCGCCTGTTCGACGCCCCATAATAGTTGCATTTGGCCGTTTATTTCTGTGCTTTTTCCTGGGCGTGATATAAGCTGGTGGTTTACTTTGTCGTTCATAAGGCCATACGTTTTGACGGGTGGCAGCGGTGCTCGGCTGGGGGCGTCTACGCCCAGGGCGCGCATATCAACCGGCCGGCTGGGGTCTGTGTATATGTATGGGCTTGTGCTGATATACGCATAAATATAGTCGCGCAGTTCGGCGGTTTCGTCCGGGTGACTTTTAAGGGCGGCAAAGTGGAGGCGCAATTCTGCGCGCAGGCGGCCCAGGGCTTCGGTGCTGTCCATCCTGGGAGTGTCCTGGCGTGGCTTCATGGGGCCGCTGGGGCCGGAGGCGGCGTCAAAGAGCATTTTTCGCGGGTCATATACAAGGTCGTATTTTTCCTTTTCCGCGCAAATTTTCTCTATGATAGCCGGCGCCAGGTGCTTTGCGTCTGTAAGGATCGCCGCCGGGTCCCCGCCCAGGGCGTCAAAGCGGGCCTTTTCAAAGGTTTCTATAAGGGCTGTAAATTCTTCCATGCGCCCATCCTCAAGGGCAACGCGGCGCTCTCTCATTTTGGGCAGGTCTTTAGACCGCGCCGGGAGGGTTGCCATTTCTTCGTCCAGGGCGTCAAGCTGGGCGGCATATCGGGCGTCTATGGCTGTAAGCTGTTCCCATTCTTGGGGGGTGTATTCTAAAATCACGGCCGGGGTTCGCCTCCTTTTTTTATTTCCGATAATGATTATTTCTTGCTGTTAGTCTGAAATTCGGGCGCGTCGCCGGTGTCCGAATTGGACACGATGGTAGCCGGGGCGCTGTGATCCAGGGCGGCCGCCTGGTAGATACGCGGGCGGCCGTTTTTTGGCGGCGTAAAGGCGGCCAGGTCGCCGGCGGGAATTTTCCATTGTCCATCTTTGACGGCTGGCAGGTAGCCCCGCCGAATCCATTTGTAAACGGTTCTATGCCCTACGTCATACATGGCGGCCACTTCATGCGGCCGGTAAAATGACTTTTCTTCCATATTGCCGGGGCCGTCCTATTTGAGGCAGTCAAGGCCAGTATAACCCTCGCCCGCATATACGCTGGCAGCCCTGGCGCGCCGGCGGGCCTGGGCCGCCGTGAGGGCCGGCTCTTTTTCTATGATGGCGGCAACGGCCTCCGGGGCCGGTTTTGTGGCGGGCGGCTGGGCGGCCTGGTAGCAGCTGCGCATATAGGCGTCAAGATCGGCCGCCGAAATTCGCACGGACCGGCCTATCCGATAGCAGGCCAGGAGGCGCTCGGAGGTCAATTTGTAAACGGTCTTTGCCGGGACGCCCAGGCGGGCGGCGGCGTCCTTGACTGTAAGCATATTCGCCATTATTCCCCCTCCTGGGCTGTCAAGTAGGCCTCTATGATCTGGTTTATTTTCTGGTTTACACTTAACCCCTCGTCGTCACATACGCGCTTCAAGACTTCATAAACGGACGGCCGGAGGAGTAGCTGTATGCGGCGGGTTTTGGACTCCTGCACAATTTTGTACCCTATTGGCAAGGGGATATTTTCAAAGTCTGCCACGCTGGCAGCGCGGGCAGGTTCCGGCGCGGCCGGTTCCTGTTCGCTGATAAAAAAGGCGGTCGGGTTTCCCTTAAAATTCTTTTTGTTGCTCATGTTAAAGCCTCCTTTAGTGCCTGTCCATAAAATCGGACAGCTGAATTATGTTATTTTCCGTCTGGCGAGGGTAGACGGTGGCCCATTGTTTTTCTATCGCCGTTCCCAGGAGGGAGAACATTTCGAGCCGGGGCGCTGCGCTGTGTATGGCGCCGGATTTAAGGCGGTCAACTATGTTTCTGGCCTGCCAGGCCGTCCTAATTGGGTTCCCCATCTGTGCGCGCATATCCGCAAAATCTAAAAGCCGGTGATATAGTCCAGGATCGCGGCGGGGGTCTGGGAATTTATCGAAAACGCGGCGGGCCGTTTCTGCTAGTGGTTCATGCGGGCGCGGTTCTTTAAGGTTCGTTTGGATTTTCGGCGGGGCGGCCAGTTCGGATGTAATGGGGAAATAGCCGAGGCAAAAGAAACGGGCGCCGGTGGGCTGGTTGCTGGTACAAAACGCCAGGTATAGGGCGCGGCCGTCCGGGGTCCGCTTCCTATATATGCCCGTCATAAAGCCGGCGGCGGCGTCAATGCCTTTTCCCATGGCCGCCAGGGCGGCGGGCCAGGAAATCCCCTTAAACTGGCCGGCGGCGGTCGATGATAAGAGAATTTCATAATAAAAAAGGTCCGAAATTTCGCCTATATGCGGCGCGCCTGTGTTCATGTGCCCTTTCCCTCCACTTCAAGAAATTCATCTATAAAGGCGGCGTAGTCTTTTGCTGCGTTGCTGCGGGGGGCGTATGTGAATATATCAAGCTGCGAGGCCTGGGCCTCTTTTACGGCTATACATTCCCGTATAGGGGTATTAAAAAGCCGGGTATGCAGCGCGGCGGCGGCCTGGGCCAGGTTTTCCCGCATATCGCGGGACAGCACCGCCCGCCCGGCGTATCGCGTCAATAGGACGCCGTAAATAGTGAGGCGGGGGTTGCAGTATTTCCGCACGGCCTGGGCGGTGTCGTTCAATAAGCTAATTCCCTGTATGCTGTGTATTTCTGCCTGGGCTGGGATTATGGCGCCGGTGGCCGCCGTGAGGGCGTTTGTGGTAAGGGTGCCCAGGGCCGGCGGGGTGTCTATGATCGCATAATCAAAAGCCGGCGCCAGGGGCTCCAGGGCCTCCCGGAGGCGGTATTCTTTGCCGGTCCCCGTAATAATCACATCGGCGGCGGCCAGGTTCGGGCCGGCCGGTATAACGGCGGTGCCCTGGGCGGTCATTTCTACAACATCGGCGGCGGCGGCCTGGCCTGTCAATAGTTCCAGCGCCGAAAGGCCGGCGCCGGTGGCGCCTGTGTCAAAGGTGAGGTTGCCCTGGCTGTCAAGGTCTACGAATAGCACCTTAAACCCCCGCGCCTGCAGGCCGGCGCCCATGGCGTGCGCTGTGGCCGTCTTTCCGACGCCGCCCCGCCTGTTTACTACTGCTATCGTGTTCATACATTCCCTCCTGTCAAGTATGTGTATATACTTTATGTGTATGTGTATGTATTCGCACCTACTTGAATATGCTTTTTGCTATGGTCTCCTCACAATGGTTATTTTCCCGGTCTAGGTTGTGCGCGTATATCTGTGTTGTGGCTATATTCGTATGCCTGGCGAATTGCTGCGCCTCCTGCAGGCTGGCCCCGCCCAGGAGGGACAGCGTAACGGCGCTATGGCGGAGGCTGTGTGCCGTGATCCTGGCGCTGTTGTACCCCGCCTGTACAAGGGCCACTTTTATGATCGCGCTTATGCTGCGGGTAGATAGGCGGCCGCCGGCGTTGTTGTGGCTCAACGAGGCAAAAAGGGGCAGGCCTGGGGCGGTGTCCGGGCGCGTCGCCAGGTAGTCCCGGAGGGCAGCTTCTACGGGCGGCGGGATTTTTACAAAGTCCGCCTTGTCGTCCCGGCCTTTGCCCTGCAGGTATAGCACGGTACTATTTCCCCGGTTCGCTATGTCGCCTATATCGGCCCGGCTGGCCTCTATGTCCCGGAGGCCTCCGCATACCATAAGGGAAAATAAAGCATAGTCCCGCTTTCCCTTATCGGTGGCCCGGTCTATGGCGCCCAGGGCGCGGGCCAGTTGGTCCCCTGTAAGATAGTCTTTTTTATGGGTCTTGCTGACGGCCGGTGCTTTGACGTGCTGCGCTATGTTTGGGTATAGGCCGGCGGCGTCGGTCCAGGAAAAAAAGACTTTGACGGCGGCCAGGTAGCCGTAAACGGTGCTTGCCTTTAACCTGGCGGCCTGGGCGTCCCTGTATGCTATCACGGTTTCCCTGGTGGGCTGTGTCACGCCCTGGGCGTCAAGGTATCGGGCGAAGTGTCGCAGGTTGCGGGTGTAGGTGCTGACGGTGGCCGGCTTGGCGTCTATGTACGCCTCAAAGCGGCCGTATAGGTCCGGGGTGATCCTGGCGGCGGTGTCCAGGGCGGCCGCTTTGAGGCGTA
>CANPZR010000049.1 GCA_947589175.1 uncultured Lachnospiraceae bacterium
ATTGTTTCATAATTATCATACCTTTCTTATAAAGTTTAATTTTTCATTTTTCAATCGGCTCGATAGTTGTTTCTGTTGAGTTGATTTTGCTGTTTGTATAATTCATATAAGCAATACGCCAAGTGATAAGTCCTACGACAGCAAACACGCAAAAAGCGCTTACAATCGCAAAACAGGCTGTCCGAATATATCTTGATCGCTTTAGCTTCTTTAATAACTGGTCAGATTCAATATTCGAAAAATAATCGAAAACAATCTGTGATGGGACACCAAACTCCCGGATCAAGTCATCTCGGAGGGCTTGCGGATTACTTTCCAGGTAATCCGTGATGCTGCCCTTGATATCTGTATAAAACCGTCTCTCGGCGGATCCATATACAGGAAAGAAATGTCGCAGTTCCTTTATATATTGTTTTTGCTCAGTAGTCATCCAATCCTCCTCTTCTTGGTTATTTTTATTTTCTTGATGGAATTTAGGAATGCTCATATTTATATAATAGACCATATTACATAATAAATCAATATCATAAATTAAAAATACATAATAAAGTTAAGTAATTGTTGACAAATACATATTTAAATGATATATTAAATTTAATTCTTGGGAAGAGGAAGTGATAAAATGTACCGTGCAAGAGAACCTTGCAACATTAATTAGGTGAAGCAAGATAAAAGAAATTACAGTAAGTCGTTGTGGTTATGTATTGCGGATTGAAGATGAAAAGTTGCTGTGAACTCTGGAACAGGGGGGTTAATGGAACGAGCGTTTCATTGATGGTTCGTAATGAAAAAGTATATTTTAATTATTAAATAAAAAGGAGATTTGAGCAAGAATGAAAATACTAAAAATGATATTGGTAGGGTGTGCGTGCATGTCGGTTATGGCATCTTCGGCTACTATAATTAGGGCAAATAATAGTGATGACAAAGAATATGATATAAATATTGCTGGGGATGGGAGCGATATGTCTACTACTGCGCAACCAAAGGAGGATAATACATATACATATGTAAGACATGATAAAGGTAAAGCGTTCAAGTTTGCGGCTCAAGCCAAAAGAGGCATAAAAAGGGATGAATTTGGAGATCCTAACTGCCATGATTATTCAAGCGCATGGCATACTTTGGATGCTGGAAAGAGAATATACATAAAAAACGACACATATAAGAAGAAAATCGCAAATACATATTTGACATTGTGTTCAACAGATCATAAGGCGCACACTTACAAGGGTGTATGGAGTCCTGATAATATGAGTGGGTTTGGAGAGCCGTGATAAAATGAAAAAATTTATCAAGTCCGCCATTGTTTTTGTTGTTCTGGGAACGTGCCTGATATACATATACAGTTTTTTGACTGGAGATGTTTCAGACGAAAAACCGACGGCCGACGAAGCAGAGGAGGAGTACATAGGTCCCGCTGACGGCGAGGAAATAGCTCATTACCAAACTCCTTCTCCAGATAGATTGAAAAGCATAGAAGATGGCTGGGAGCGCGTGAAATACGCGTTCCTGCCAGGTATGCCGGATCTCAGATGGATTGAGATGAATGAGGAATACCTTCTGGTCAGGAAAAATGTATCATACAAGGTGGTTGACACAGCGATTTCTAAGAAATGGAACAAGAAGTGGAATTATGCCATTTTAAAACATGGCTATTATTATGAAGATTACAAGCTGGACGAGAAGCATAATCTAAAGGACAAGAGATCTTATCTGTCGGTATGCGTGGAGATGGAGAATAAGGGGAAAGATACCTGTTTGCTGTGCCTGTCGAATACTGCCGTATTTATTTATAATGATAAGGGAAAAGATTTGGCGAGCGGTATTCTTTCGACTATGTCCGTTAAAAAGCAGATTTCGCCAACGACCAAGACCACCTGGTTTGAAAAAATAAAGCCAGGAGAAAAAAGGCGCATTGAGCTTGTTTATGTTTTTAAGGATAAGTTTTTGCTGGATGACTACTATTATTTTTTTGAGGTGCTTCCGGGCGGCGGCTTTCCCGGCAGCACAAACGATATAGGGGTTTTTAAGCTGCCCTATGGAGTAGAAAGAGAGAATCAGAATGATGAAGAATGAAATGAAAAGACTTTTTTTCTCGAAGGGGATGCTTGTGGCCATTCTTCTTGGAATGGGCGTGGTTCTGTGGCACCAGGTCATGTATGTGTGGAAGCCCGGCTTTGAGAAGGAGGGCGACTTATGTATGGAAACAGTTTATTATAACTGGATTGGAGGAGACTGCTCATGCCTTCAGACATTTCTGTTTTACTTTATGATACCGATTCTCGCGGTACTTCCTACAGGCTGTTCCTATTTTGATGACATTCAATCTGGATATGTGTATCAATATAAGTTTCGCGGCGCGCAGGATGAATATCTGAAAGGGAAAGTATGCGCTACATTCCTGACGGGGATGATTGTGACTGCGCTGCCATTGATCTCCAGTTTTCTGATGACAGCAATGAAGTTTCCGCTCTTATATCCGGAGCCCATAAAAGGACTGGGACCGGGGCTGTATAGCTTTGACAACGCCCTGTATTACGGACATCCTTTGATTCATGTGATTTTATTTATATGTATTGCTGCCATTTTTTCGGGTGGGATGGCGGTGTTCGCTCTCACGGCTGCTTTTATATTTAATCATAAATTTTCGGTGATGATAACTCCTTTTGTGATTTTTTATTTTTTGTTTTCAATGGATCAGATTTTGGGAAATCACGATTATTCGCCGAATTATTTTCTCATTCCGGGCTTTGGTCCTCATTTGTGGTGGGAATTTGCAGTTGGCCTGGCTGTTTTTGCATTAAATATTATATTATTTTATCATATAGGTAAAAAAAGATGAAAAGAATAATGATTTCTTTTTTGATTTTGATCGGACTGCTCGCGGTACAGATGAAGGGCATGCGCGCTCCTCTCGCAGCAGGCTGTTCTATGCCGGATCTGTGTGTTGAGCTGATGGGACCTTTATCTTTTTTAATGATTGTGTTTGTCCCTATTCTTATACTGAATGAGGGTATTACGGAAAAAAGTTCCCACTATCAGTTTGTAATCCGAAGCCGGTCCTGGGGCGCTGTCTTAAAAGAGCAGTTGATTCATGCGGCTCTTACTTCGCTTATGATAGCCATTATGATTGTGGCAGTAGTAGTTGTGTACTCGCTTTTTAATAAAATACCTTTTTATAACTGGAATCGGTATGAGAGCATATTTTTTTACAAGACAGGCATGAGGCTTGAACGGGTCGGGTGGCAGGTGGCTCTCTATGCGCTGGTGTGTGTTGCTGCGAGATGTATGATTGTTCAGAATATTTTGATGGTTTTTTGGTGGGGATTCCGTCACAAAATGACGGGAGTGTTCGTATGTCTGTGCGCCATGTTTGACGAAGCAGTCAGAAACGATAAGATAATATGCAGGCTGCTTCCATTTAATTATGATATATGGTGTGAACCGTCGGACAGGCGGCGCCTTGTTATACAGTTGGCGGTATATATGTGCGTATTTGCGCTGATTTATAAATATATTTTGGATCGGAAAGAGCTGATGCGATGTGAGTAGGCTGCATAAAAACATAAGTTATGATATAAAGGCGGGATTCGGGAGAAATCTGGCGAACTATGTGATAGGAGCTGTTATTCTGGCCCTGCTTGTCGGCATGATCGTATCCGAAATGAAAGAAATACATCCGGACCGGAGACTCTCATGTTTTGATATAATAAGCAGATTTTTTCTTGGGGTAGACGGGAACGATATCGCCAGCGGATCGGGGCGCCTGGAGATTCCTTTTGAATGGCTGACGCTGCATACTTATATAATACTGGGAATTGCCAGATATCCCAGACAGGATTTTGACGAGTGCGGCTATAATGTGTGGATACGGACGAAGAACAGGAACATATGGTGGTCATCCAAGGCAATCTGGTGTCTGCTTCACATAATATTGTTGTATGTCATCGGACTGGCGGTTGTCACGGCGGCGGTCATGCTGAGCGGTGGCGACTGGTCGATGAGCATAACGAATCCGTATCATTTAAATTATGATATGTCTCACGGAATTAAAATATATATAATACTTTTTATGATGCCGGTCGTGGTCGAGTTTGCCATAAGCGCGGTTTCTATGGCGGTTTCGTTCGCGGTAAATTCTGTTCTGGGCTTTCTGACAGGATTTGCCATGTTGTTGTGCTCGGTCTTTTGGGATGATTTTTTTTGCCTGGGCCGGTATATGATGCTGTACAGTTATTTCCCTAAAATGACAGATTGCGTATTCCATTTGAAAGCCGGAATCTTGCTGTGCTTTGCTGTGTCTGTATGCGGGCTGATTATTGGATATGTGTTTTATAAGAGAAAAGAAGGATAGGAGATGGCGGGCTATGTATGTAGAAGTGAAAAATGCGACGAAAATTATAGACGGCAACGTAATTCTTGATTCCATAGACTGTTCTATGGAGCCGGGAAAGGTATATGGCATCTGCGGAAAAAACGGTTCCGGCAAGACAATGCTGTTAAAGGCGATGTGCGGTCTTGTGCGGATTGATGAGGGCGAAATTGTTGTCGGCGGCGAGGCACTGAGAAAAGGACATGAGTTTCCAGAGGATGTGTCAGCGCTTATAGAAAATCCGGGATTTATAGGAAATTATTCCGGCATGAGAAATTTGCTGATTCTTTCACAAATCCGAAAAAGGATAGATCAAGAGACCATACGGTCTTATATGCTCCGTTTTCATCTGGATCCGGATTCCTCTCAAAAAACAAAAAAATACTCATTAGGCATGAAACAGAAGCTTGGCATCATTGCGGCCGTCATGGAGAGCTCCCGGCTGATTCTTTTGGATGAGCCTACAAACGCGCTGGATGAAGAGAGCGTAGATGTGCTGAATGAAATAATTCATGAGGAGAGAGATAAGGGGAATGTTGTTGTAATCACATCCCATGACCGTGATGAATTAAAAACCATTTCCGATTATATTTTTCAAATGGAAAATGGGAGAATTGCTAAGAGGGGTGACAAAAATGAGTTTTAATAAAAAACTGGCGGTAATCCTTGTGACTGTGGCGGCCTGTATCGCCGCGGCTATTGTTATTTACAGAATCAATTTAGTAAATAGCCGGTATCCGCAAAGACAGGACATGAGTGTGAAAAAAGGAGAGTTCTATGAGATTAAGCCCGGAATGATGATGAGCGTCGTCAATGCGAAATGGATGGATTCCGACGATCTCAAGAAAGAGTATGGGGATGTGTGGTTCGTTGACAATCCGGAGGACTACCAGGGCGTGGATGTACGGATAAAAATACGGAATCAATCAAGTGAAAAAAAGAAATTTCAGCTTTTTAAAATTTACATTGAATCAGATATATATGACTGGAATGGCTGTGTGGCTGAATTTTTTTCTAAAAAGAATAATTCTTTTCAGTGTGAATTGAATCCCGGACAGGAAAAGGAATACACGATGTCCTATACGTTCTTAAAAGAAAATTACGCGGAGGATATTTGGAATAATCTGGCCAAGACGGGTTATTTTCTGGTAATTGACAGGTATCCGGTCAAAGCAAAGTGGCGGATTGGGTGAAGAATAAAATGCTCCGATATATTGGTTTAAGAAAGACTTGCATTTCACAGAAAAATGTGATAATATTACTTCGTAAAACACGAACAAATAGCAGGTCAATGTCTGGAGGTGCACAATGATAGTTTTAAGTTTGAAACTGAACAATATATATGGTTTCTCTAATTTCAGCATTGATTTCTCCTATCCAAAGAAGATTGTCAACTCATTGATTGAGGACGAATACCTTGAGGGACGCCCGAATTTCAGATACAAGAAGGCAATTATTTTAATGGGGGCGAACGCTACCGGCAAGACAAGTCTCGGAAAGGCCCTATTTAACATCGTAAACTTTATCAACTGCGGCGATCCTGCCATGCTGAACGCTTTGGCGTTGTCGGACAGTGAGGCATCGTTTCAAATTGATTTTGTAAATGGCAGTTTTGTTCTTCACAGATTGAGTGTCAGACTTCAAGAGACAGAAAACGGGAACAAGGCTACTGTATCATATTCTTTTGCAGAAATATTGCCAAAGGATTCGTATGAGATGTGTAGCAAAAAATTAAAATCATTTGATACTGAAAAGGATGCGCAGATTTACAACAAGATTGGCAAAATCAATTATACTTTTTCTTGCCCCGATATTAAGCCTACGGCAAAGGTATTAAAAATAAAAAAATCTCTTGTACTCGAAATTTTAAAAGCAGTAATTGGCACGCTTGATCCTACATTGGACAACATCAGTATTTCAAAAGATCTGCGCAACTCATTTATTATTCGCAGGAATAAAGAGGAAATCATCATTCAGGACGGAAAACTGTTGGGACGAAATTCATTGTCAAGTGGAACGGCCGAGGGCATTGACATTTCTTTCTTTCTCGCGCTGCTTATGTCAGAACGAAATGGATTTTATTATTGCGATGAACATTTTTCCTATATCCAAAGCGATATAGAAAAGAGGATATTTGGATTGATGCTTGAATATCTGGGGCGGGCAGGACAGCTTATATTTACAACGCATAACACCGATATGCTTGATCTTAATCTGCCGAAACACTGCTTCGCTTTTTTGCGAAAGAGAAAAGAGGATGACTATAATGTTCGTATCACTTATGCCTCGGATATTTTAAAAAGAAATACGGATTCAATTCGATGTGCTGTCGAAAATGATGTCTTTTCATCGTTGCCAGATGAATCACTCCTTGCTGAATTGGAAATGAGGTGTTGCGATGAAGAATAATTGCATTAAAAGAAACAGTTATGAAATCAAATTGAGAGTTTAGCGAGGCGCGCCTCGCTAAACTCCATCTCCCACTTTATTCTGATGAAGGAGCAGATTGCAGTTGTGCGCTCTTTGTTATAAATTTTGTTTGCTTCCAGTGCGTTTATGTGTTTCTTTATTTACGATAATATGAAATCCGTTATCAGCTGGGTATATTTTTCCGGCTGTTCAAACCATGTAAGATGAGCGCAGCCTTTCAGCATCTCGAACCTGCCATTCGGAGAATGTTCTCTGAAATATGCCTGCTCATACTTGCCGCAGGTCATGTCATATTCACCGACCATGAGCATCTGGGGCTGGATTATTTTCTCAATGAAAGGCAGATAGTTTTCATAAAAATCATTTTCATCACGGAGTTTTTGCGTGAAAGAAATGAACTTTCCCCAGCAATCGTCAGTGACATGAGGTTCGGGGATATGCTCGTTAATATATTTGTGATAATCACCTGGTTTTATTACATGGCAGTATTCATTTACACCGTCATTCATATCAATAAGCATTGCTTTTTCAAAGGCATCTTTGGGAGAAATATTACTTTGAAGAATCTCTTTGCAAAGAGCTGTTTGCTCGGTCATGCCATTTTTCTCAAAATAAGGAAGGGTTGCCTCCGCAATTGCTCTGGAAGTATGGAGCGCGCTCCACATCGGACAGTCATATATGACAGCGTCAATGCTGTCGGGATAAGTGTGTGCATAAACAAGGGCAAGCATGCCGCCAAAGGAATGACCGAGCGGAATCCAGTTTCCAATTCCGAGCGCGATTCTCATTTGTTCAATGAGATTTACATGATACATCACACCTGCTCGCTGTTCTTCCGGGATAGCGTCTGAACGAAACACGCCATACTGGTCAAAACTAATAACATGAAATTTCTCGCCAAGTATTTTCGCCTGATATGTATATGTAAGACAGCTTTCTCCGGGACCGCCATGCAGATATACCAGAGTTTGCTTTTCTTTAGCGCCATATTCCTCGTAATATATTTGTTTTCCGTCAACAAGAACAAATGACATTCTTATTCCTCCTCAAAAAAAGTCGATTTACCGAGCAGTTGCCTGCTTGACATTTAATATACTACTCAAATGTGTGGCGTGTCAAGAATTATACGAAAAAAGGGTTGCCATCCTTTTTGAGATAACGATAAATTTCCAAATCATTCAAAAATGTGTGTTGACTTTTTAATGAAGTGCTGTTACAATAATTTTCATCAAACTATACAAAAGCATATTATAAATTGTATAGTTCATTTAGAAATGGGGGATAAGTATGAGTTCAAAGCTAAAAGAAATATTTGACCAACACGACGGGATTATGAGAACATCTGAACTCAAAGAGGCTGGTTATTATTATCAAAAGATTCGAGAACTGATAGAAGTTGGGGAAATTGAACAGATTCGCCGCGGATATTATCAGTACATAAACGAAGATTCGTTTTCAGATATTCCGATTATAATTACGCTTTTTCCAGATGGTGTGCTGTGCATGGAGAGTGCACTGGATTACTATGGATACACAGATCGAACTCCTGACGCATGGCATCTGGCGGTAGACAATAAGAGCACGAGAACGAGATTTTATATTGATTACCCTGTTATTAAGCCGCATTTTATTCAGAGCGACCGCTATCAAGCAGGGATAGAGCAGGTTAAAATTGACGGGAAAACAATCAAAATTTATGACAGAGAGCGCACGGTCTGCGATCTGCTCCTTCATCGGAATAAAGTGGAGGGGGAAGTTTTTAATCTTGCAATCCAGCGATATATCCGTGACCCAAAGAAGGAAGAGGCAAGGCTTATGAAATATGCGAAACTGCTTCATGTAGAAAAAAAGGTGCAGGAGGTTCTGGGTGTATGGCTATAAAAAATATGGCAGCTTCCGTACTTACAAGGCTGAAAAATCAATCGAAAGAAGAGAAAATTTCGTTTCAAATAATTCTTCAGCTTTTTGCGCAGGAAGAATTTTTAAGAAAGCTGTCTTATTCAAAATACATAGAAAATTTAATTTTGAAAGGCGGAATGTTCATTTATACATTAACAGAATTTGATTCACGTCCCACGAGAGATGTCGATTTTCTTGTCAGAAATATTCATGGCAGTTTAGAAAATATAGAAAAAATTATGAAAGATATTTGTGCTATCAAAACAGGAAACGATTTTATTGTGCTGGAAGTGATCGGAACAGAAATCATTTCTGGCGACAAAAAATATCCTGGAGTCAGAACATCCTTTATGGGGCATATAGAAAAAGTCAGAATACCGTTTTCTGTAGATGCTGGAATAGATGATGTGATTGTGCCGAATGCTGTTAAAAGGATGATTGTCACAAGATTACCGGATTTTGAATCTCCGGAAATATTTACCTATTCATTGGAAAGCACGATTGCAGAAAAGTTCGATGCGATTCTGAAAAGAATGAATGGAACAAGTCGGATGAAAGATTTTTATGATATTTATTATCTATCAGGAATTTTTGATTTTGAAGGAACTATACTACGAGAAGCATTAAAAAATACATTGATACATAGAAACAGAGAAATGTCTTCAAACATTTTTTTAGATATAACCAATTTTAAAACGAATAAGTTCCTGCTCACGCAATGGAGGGCTTTTGTCCCAGCAAAAGAAACAGGACTTTTATTTAATGATGTAATAGATAGAATAAAGCTTTTTCTTGAACCAATTTATCAGAGCATCCTTCAAGGAACAGAATTTAATAAGTGGTGGAAATGCGGAGAAAAACAGTGGATATAAATTAGTTCCTAAAAATGTGAGGAGTTTAACAAGGTGTGTGCCGCTAGAATAGAGTACCTTGAAAAAATGTTTTCTCACATATGAAAAAGAGAAGCATTGTTGGTTATTTAAGGTAAACCATGTATTTTTAATTTTGAACTTGTAAAGCTAAAAAATGTATGATAGAATTAAGAATTAGAAAATCATATGCTATCAAAGTCAGAAGAAAAGTTCTTTGAAAGCGAGAGAGTTTTAAGAAAAAATTATTTAAAACCAATTTCCAATAAAAGATTTAGCAAATAAAAATGATAAGTAAGGCGCGCTAGAATTTGAGGTCTTATGAAAGAGCGGTTTCCACCATAAAAAAGGAAAGAGAGGCAGGTCAGCCCCGTCTCTCTTTCTATACAAAGGTTTCACAGATTTCTATCTGCAATAATCCTATTCAGCGTAGTTTACTAGCTCGTCGATCATCTTCGGCAGATCGGTGTCCATGTTCTCATCGGAGAACTGGCAGGTTCCCACGGCCTTGTGACCGCCGCCGCCGTATTTGAGCATCAGGCTTCCTACATTGACATTGGATGTCTTGTTCAGGACGCTGTAACCAACGGCTGCCGAACAGCCCTTGCCGCCCTTGCCGTTTACGATCCAGCAGGATATGTTCTGCTCCGGGTACATGCTGTAAATCATAAAGCGGTTGCCGGAATAAATCGGATCAACGCCCCGCAGGTCGGTGATGATGACGTCCTTTTCAATGCGGGTGTGTGCCTTCACCATCTCCTGGAACTTCTCCGACTGCTCATTATAAATCTCAATGCGCTCTACCACGTCCGGCAGCGCCAGAATCTCCTCGGTGGTCATCGTGCGGCAGGCGTCAATCAGCTCCTCCATCAGCTGGTAGTTGGAGATGCGGAAGTTGCGCCAGCGTCCCAGTCCGGTGCGGGGATCCATGATAAATCCTACCAGCACCCAGCCTGTGGGATGCAGAATCTCGTCTATGGTGAGGTTGGCGGAGTCTACCTTGTCTACGGCCTCCATCATGTCGTCGAACTGGGGGAATCTCTCCCTTCCGCCGTAATACTCATAAATAATGCGGGCGCAGGAGGGAGTAATGCGGCTCTCGCCCTTGTACTTGCCCTCGAGCTGCTGTCTCTCATGCTCGCTGGAATGATGGTCGAACCAGAGGCCGCATCCCTCTACAAAAGGCACATTGGCCAGACAGTCGTCCTCGGTAATCTCTACCAGGCCATCCTGCAGATCTTTCGGATGGGCAAATTTCCAGTGATCGATAATTCCTGCTTCTTTCAAAAGGGCGGCACATGCCAGGCCGTCAAAATCGGATCTTGTAACTAATCTCATAATATCCTCCCTTAGTCATGCTCTAAACTTTGTCTTGCTACGGTATCACGGGTTCAAAATGCTTTTGCGCCCAATATCCTTTTACAGTATACTACAAATTTTCCGATAGGGCAATCCCTTTTCCTCACGCTCTCAGGTCAAAATTATAGCGTTTTAAGTCGCCCACGGGAGCCTCCGCGGCGATGAAATCTTTTACCACGTCGATTTCCTTTTCCCGGAGGGCGAGCTCGGAGCTAAAGGAAAATCCCTGCTCGCCCAGCGCGTCGCCGAGCAGGTCGATGTTGCGGGACAGGAGGTTTTTGGTCTCTGCCGTGTCCACGAAAAAGCGGGCGGAGACGGCGGAATTGTCCCTGGTGATGTGAATGTCCAGCGTGCCCAGGTGATCCATTTCCAGGTGCAGGAGCACTTTCAGCTTGTTGGGATTTTTTTTCAGCGCCTCTTTTCTCGTCATGACATAGAGGTCGCCGTGGGTATTCTGGTTCTGCAGCTTCAAGGGAAGCTGGACGTACTGGAACGTCTGGTTGAGCATTTTCATAAAGTCCAGATTGTCGTTCATCTGCGAGGCGCCGTCCGACACCTGTGCAAAGACGTCCCGCCCCAGGACCCGCTCGCTGAAATGGGAGAGCGCGTCAAACTGCCGCGCCATTTTCTGATAGGTCTCCTCCAGCGCCTGCTCGTCCTTTAAATGTTCCGGAGAAATGGTCCAGCCGGACATGAACTGCCCTTTTACCATGGCCTGGAAGGGCTTGGAGGCAAGCAGCTTTCCCGCCTGCTCCTCGGTCATTTCCGGAAAAGCCTTCTGGATTTCCGTGAGGAACTGACGGGCCGTTATGGTGCCGTCCGCCATTTTCTGCTTTATTTCTTCCGGCAGCGGATAGTCGGATAAAAATTTGGAAAAGGCCTCCCGGTCGGAAGCGGACAGGATGGACCCCGCCTGTTCGTGGATAAAAGGCGGCCTGTTTTCCCCTGCTATCTCGCTCTGCACCTCGGAGCGGGTGACGCCGCCCTCGGCGAAGGAGGAAATAAGCTGCCTCATCTTGGCAAAAGGACCTGCCGTATTTCCGCCCTTGGCGGCTTCATCGGCATTTCCGCAGGCAGGGGCTTTTCTTGCGGAGCCC
>CANPZR010000050.1 GCA_947589175.1 uncultured Lachnospiraceae bacterium
CTGCTCAATGGACGCATAATTCGATTGATTTACATTCATATCGCTCAGACCTCCCTGCATTTTTTCTACTCTGTCTCTGTAGGATTATTTTCCGTTGGATTGCTTTCCGTCGGATTTCCATCCGTCTTGTCAGCGCTATCGTCCGGATTCACGGTATCTTCTGTGTCCGGATCGGCGCCCGTATTGCCGTCGCCCTCATCGCCGGTTCCGCCATTTACTACACTGA
The DNA here is from genome assembly GCA_947589175.1 of uncultured Lachnospiraceae bacterium. Classification (GTDB taxonomy): domain Bacteria; phylum Bacillota; class Clostridia; order Lachnospirales; family Lachnospiraceae; genus Eubacterium_F. Next base: position 227 of record CANPZR010000050.1, read on the forward strand.
CCTTGACCTGGTCAGATATTACGGTGCTGTACGGATCGTCGAAATAAAACGTCAGATCGTACGTTCCCGGCGCAAGTCCCGCGAAAGCGTCCGGTGAAATCGTCAGCACGCCGTCGTCATAGGTAAAGTGGCTGGCGTCGATAAACTCTCCGTTCATCTCTACGGCCACGCTGGTCGCCTCGTATCCGTTGCTTCCCAGATTGAGGTTTACGGTGTACATCTTCGGATTCGTCACATCGTATGTAATCTCTGTCTTTTCCACACTGGGCAGATATTTCTGGATTGCGTAATAAGTATCCATCACCTGAACCAGATCCGACATCTCATACGTACTTCCTTCTATAGAAAGATACGCCTCTCCGTTCTTGATTTCCACATAGTCCACAATACCGGTCACTTCGTTGACCTTTCCGGCGGAATCGGTATTCTGTACCACTACCTGCTTTCCTACCAGGCTGTAAGCGGATGTATTGGCAAATGTAGAGTTCAGATTGGTCATCTGCTCCAGCGCGGAGAACTGCGCCAACTGCGCGATGAACTCGTTGTCGCTCTGGGGGTTCAGGGGATCCTGGTTGGACAGCTGGGTCACTAACAGCTTTAAAAACTCATCCTTGCCCAGCTCGCTGGAACCTCTCTGGTTCACTTTGCGCTCGGTGGAACCGTAGGTCAGATCCTCCAGCCCGGTCACCAGATCGCTGCTGTTGTTCACTCCTGCCATATTCTAACCTCCTTACTATAATTTCTTTATGCCGTATAATCTACAACGCTGTTACTGTCTCTGCGGGCAGTCTCTGTCTGCCTGTCATCCTCAAATTCGTCCTCAGCGGCTATAACGCTGTGGCGTCCGCGGTCTCTCCGTCCTCCCGGCTGGTTCTGCTGTCTCTCCTGGAACGCCGGGCTGTTGTCCCGGTTCAGTCCAAAATCGGAAACGGCTACCTCTACCGCGTCTACCTTCAGTCCCTGCTCGTCAAATGTCTGCTTCAGCGTAATCATCTGGCTTTCAAGCGCTTCTTTTGCCATCTGGTTCTCCACGAGAAGCACGGCGTTTGACATGCCGTTGGCCGCCGCGGATACCTGAATGTGAACTCTCCCGAGCATAGCCGGGTGAAGCTGCAGCTCCATGCTGGTGGTCTCCGGCATAACACGGATCTTCACCTGATTCACTACCTGCTCTACGATCCGGCTCATGGAAACCTCTGTCTCCTGTACGCCTTCCGCATGGTTCTCCTGGAACGCTTCTGTCAGCCTCTCTGTAAACAGCTGAGCCGCCGTCTCGCCCGGTCTGGCCGGTACTTCAGTCTCCTCCGGGAGCGCTGTCTGCTGCGCGGTCTGAGATTCAGTCTGGCTCTCATTGCCGCCCTGCCCGGTCTCTGTCTCCACCATGACGGTGAAACCCTTCTGCGCTTCTGTGGGCACGGCCTCCTCCTGTGCGTTCACAGTCTCTCTGTCCGTGTTCGCTGTCACAAGCTCTTTCTCCGGAACTACTGCCTGCGGCGCCGCCTTCTCCATCTGCTCCGGCTCTGCCTCAGGAACCGATTCCTGCTCTGCGGGCACACTCTGCGGCATCTCCGCGCCGGACTCCCTGACCTCCGTGAGAATCTGAGCGATCTGCTCCTTTAACTGATCCAGTTCCTGCGACAGGCTGCTGTTGGTGAGAAATGCCGCCTTGTCCGTAATTCCGTGAAACTCCATCACAAACTGCAGAAGCATCTCCTGCATGTTCTGGGCGCCTTCCTCTCCCTGAACCGGGAACAGAATATCCTGTACCGACAGATCCATCTGATCCAGAATGTCCTGCAGCTGTACTTCATCCAGTCCCAGAATCTGCTGCATCAGCGCCATCACCTGTTCTGTCAGGGATGTGACGTCCATCGGTTCCTCCGGAATCGTCTCGACAGCCAAATCGCCGCTGTCTCTGCCTGCCTTAAGGTTCACCCTGGCGCTCTCGGGCGGCTGGCTCTTGGTCAGCTTGACCGCTTTGCCCTTCGCCTGTCCGGCGTCAATCGGATTCCTGCTGCCGCTGGCCGCGTCGCCGTGAACCGGCTCCGCCTTGTCCGCGCGCTTTGTCATAAAGCTGTCAAATCCGGAATCCTTCGCCTTCGCGCTCTTTGCCGACGCTACATCCGACATCTTTGAGGTGACAAGGGAAATTCCCTGTGTCTGCATTGCGCATCCTCCTTTCTATTCAATTTTCTACAAGAAATATATCGGCCATTTCGACCCTTTCATTAAGGGTTTTTGCCCTATTTCTTCATCGCTGTCATTTTGGTGGTGACCTGCGCCGCCGTCGTCGGCGACATATTCTGCAAAATCTCCGCGCTCTTGGAGGCCTGCATGCTGTCCAGAATGCTGGCCACCAGGTTGAGGTCGCTGGTCATCTCCTCCAAAATCGCCGCCGCGGAGGCCGGTTCCATTTTCCCGTACATATCGGCCTGGTCCTTGATTTCCTGAGTGTACTCGTAGCGCTCCACCACGTCCCGGTAGATCTCCTCCGCGTTATCCGGGGCTATCTCCTCGTAGTAGGCCTTGTACTCGTCGGTGTCGGGCGCCTTGTCGTTGTACACCACATTCTCGTCAAATTCTTTCACCCGCTCCGCGAAGGCCCGCTGGTTCTCCTCAAATTTTTTCAGCCGCTTAATCTCCGCCTGCAGCTCCTCAATCTCCGAGCTGTTGGCGCTGTCCGAGCTGCTGGTGGCCGCCAGCTGGCTCTCCAGCTCGCGGATCCTGGCGTTGGCCTCTGTGAGATTGTCGTATTCCTCCCGGGCCGCTCCCCCGTCGGAGCCCTTGTCCGGCAGAATCCAGCTCAGCGCCGGCACATCTTTGAGAACCGGATAGAGCACATTGCTTCCGAAATGTCCCACATCCAGCTTTATGAGCACAATAAAAATTCCCAGCCAGATAATCACGATCACAATTACAATCAGCGCCGTAACAACCTTGCTGCCTGTGCTCTCCTCATCCACGGTCGTCTCTTTGTCCTTATCCTTTTTTGCCATATCCGTCGTCCTTTCTCTCTGCTTTCTCACGCCTCGCCGCCGTCTATTCCATACCGGTAGCTCACCAGCTCGTCGATTTCCTTCTGCTCCTTGCGGTTTTCCTCCGCCAGAAATTCAGTAAAAGCCTTTTCCCTCAGCTTCTCAAATTTCTTTCTCTCCATCATGGCTTCCGCCATCTTCACGCGGGCCTGCTCCACATCCTGCCTGCGCTGTTCCACCACGATTTCCTGCTGCCTGACATACATCTTAAGAATCTCCACAGCGTCCTCCCGCCGCTTGATCTCGCGGACGTCGAGGGTCTCCACCACCACATCCCGGAGGGCGTCCTCCGCCCTCTCCCTGCGCCGGATTATAAACCGCAGCTGCTCCTCCGCCTCCAAGAGCCTCATATTGGCCTGGCTGTATTCATTTTTTGCCTGCTCTTCCAGCTTCTCCTTCATATTGAGAAGGTTCTGCAGGGGAAATATAAAACGGGCCATTACTCATCATCCTCTCCGTCGGCAAAAATCTCCCCCATCTGTTTTACAATGTCGTCAAAGAGAAATTTCTCCGCCGTACCCTGTTTCAGAAATTCATTGACCGCGTCTATTTTTTCAATGGCAAAATCTATATTCTTGTTGGAGCCGGCCCGGTAGGCGCCGATGTTGATCAGATCCTCCGCCTCGCCGTAGGTGGCGAGAACCTCTTTCATCTGTCCCGCCAGCCGCTTGTGCTCCTCCGCCGCCACGGACGTCATGACACGGGAAATGCTCGCCAGCACATCGATAGCCGGGTAGTGGTTTTTCTGGGCCATGGAACGGGACAGCACGATGTGCCCGTCCAGAATACCCCTCGCCGTGTCCGCGATGGGCTCGTTGAAATCGTCTCCATCTACTAAAACGGCGTACAGTCCGGTGATGGATCCCTTGTCGGAATTGCCCGCCCGCTCCAAAAGCTTGGGCATCTCCGAGTACACGCTGGGCGGATAGCCGCGCGATACCGGCGGCTCCCCGGAGGCAAGCCCGATCTCCCTCTGCGCCATGCAGAACCGGGTGAGATTATCCATCATGAGGAGCACGTCCTTCCCTCGGTCTCTGAAATACTCCGCCACCGCCGTGGCGGTCTTGGCCGCCTTGTTGCGTATGAGAGCCGGCTTGTCGGATGTGGCCACCACGACGATGGAGCGCTTCATACCCTCTTCTCCCAGGTCTCTCTCTATAAATTCCCGGACCTCGCGGCCGCGCTCCCCGATCAGGGCAATCACGTTAATATCCGCCTTTGTATTCCGGGCAAACATCCCCATCAAAGTGCTCTTTCCCACGCCGCTGCCGGCAAAAATGCCGATACGCTGTCCCTTCCCCACCGTGATCATGCCGTCCACGGCCTTTACGCCCAGCGGGAGCGCCTCGTCGATAATCTCCCTGGTGAGAGGATCCGGCGCCTTGGCCTCCACGGAATACCGGGGACAGGAATCCGGCAGCTGATCCATCCGCATGGGAACCCCCACGCCGTCCAGCGTCTGCCCCAACAGCTCTTCGCTGACCGCCACCTGGAGGGGCGCTCCCGTGTTCTCCACCCAGCTTCCCAGTCCCACGCCGCTCACGTCGTCGTAGGGCATAAGAAGAACCCTGTCGTCACGGAACCCCACCACTTCCGCTTTTACAGGTTCTGCTTTCGTGTTTGACCGGATCAGGCACAGATCGTTTAATTTGGCGCTGGGACCGATGGACTCGATTGTGAGCCCCACGACCTTGGATACTTTTCCCAAAGGGCTCGCAAAGCTACGCTCCATAAGTCCCTCGTATTTGGCAAAATTTATGAAATCCATAGAAGCCTCCGTTCCATCAGGCCAGCATGCGGAGAGTCGTGATCAGATTCTCCAACTGGGTTTGAAACCCGCAGTCTACCATCTGGTTATCGGTTTCGATAATGCACTGATATCGTTTCAGTCCTTTTTCCTCCTGCAGTTCAAGGACCGTATCCGCTCCGAGATACATCTGGAATTCATCCTTGTGGCGCTCCATCAGCGCCATGTCCTCCGGCGCCACCCGCAATATGTAATGCTTCGCGGGCTCTAAGTCCGAGAACGTGCTGCGGACCAGATGGAGCAGCACATCCTGGTGCTCCGAGATCACCACGCCGGTCAGCTTTTCAACCAGTGAACAAAGCACCCCGACATAGCGGGGCTCCACGTCAGCCAGGAGCTTCTCATACTCCTGCCTCTGCTTTTCTTTTTCTTCCTCAAATTCAGCCCGCAGCTGGGCGAGTTCTTCCCGACCCGCGGCCAGACCTTCTTCTCTTCCCTGCTGCAGCCCTTCTTCTCTGGCGCTCTGGCGGGAAATCTCGATCTGCTCCCTGGCGTCCTCCAGCATGGCGGCCGCCTGCTCCGTGGCGTCCTCGATAATCCGGTCCGCCTGGCGCCTCGCTTCTTCCTCCCGCTCCTTTTCTTCCTCCTCATCCAGCCTGGTAACCGGCACGCCGGGCTCAAAATTCTCGGCGGCCGCTTCCCTTTCGGCCTGCTTAAGCTGCTTTTGCTGCTTTAATTTCTGCTTCTGCAGTTCCTCCTGCTCCACTTCCTCCAGGGTCTTTAAAATCACCTTGCTGGACTTGTTCAGGGGGACAAAATCTTCCTTCTGCTCTTTTTCGTAACTCACCATCACGGATTCCTTGCCCCGCATATCCACGAAGGGGTACTTGATCAGGTTAGACAATGATCTCATCACCTCCGCCACGGGAAATAACAATCTCGCCGGAATCCTCCAGCTTACGGATGACATTTACAATCTTCTGCTGGGCCTCCTCTACGTCCTTCACGCGGACAGGTCCCATGTATTCCATATCTTCTTTAATCATATCGGACAGGCGGGAGGACATATTGTTAAAGATGACCTCCTGCACCTCGTCGTTGGCATTCTTCAACGCGATTGCCAGCTCGTTATTCTCCACCTCACGCAGCACGCGCTGAATGGAGCGGTCGTCCAGCATGAGGATATCCTCGAACACGAACATCTTCTTGCGGATCTCGTCGGCCAGCTCCGGCTCCTCGATCTCCAGGTTCTCCATGATGTGCTTCTCTGTACCGCGGTCTACCGTATTCAGCACTTCTACTACCGAATCCACACCGCCGACAATGGTGTAATCCTGGCTGACAAGAGACGCCAGCTTCTGCTCCAGCACACCCTCCACTTCCTTGATAACGTCCGGCGACGTCCGGTCCATGGTGGCGATACGCTTGGCCACGTCCGTCTGCTTGTCCGGCGACAGGGCGCTGATGATGCCCGCCGCCTGCTGAGGCGACAGATAGGATAAAATAAGCGCGATGGTCTGCGGGTGCTCGTCCTGGATAAAGTTGAGGATCTGGGACGCCTCGGTCTTGCGTATAAACTCGAACGGGCGCACCTGCAGAGAGGCCGTCAGCTTGCCGAGAACCGCCTTTGCCTTGTCCGCGCCCAGCGCCTTCTGCAAAAGCTCCGTAGCATAGCCGATACCGCCCTCGGCGATATACTGCTGCGCCAGACACACTTCGTAAAATTCATTCAGGACTTCTTCCTTCTGGGAAGGAGACACGCTTCTCGTATTGGCGATCTCCAGCGTCAGCTGCTCGATCTCATCTTCCTTCAAGTGCTTAAAGATGGTGGCAGCCTTCTCCGGACCCAGAGTGATCAAAAGGATCGCCGCCTTCTGGAGTCCGTCAAGATCTGAGGTACTGCTCTTCATTTAGATACCTCCCCACTCTTCGTTGATCCAGTTGCGGAGCAGAAGCGCCACCGCATCCGGGTTTTCATCTACAAATTTCTCTATCATCACTCTCGTTTCTGATTTCTCACCTAATTCAATCTCATCCAGGGCCGGTCCCTCCTCCTGGGTAGTAGCCAGCAGATCCTCTACGGAAAGCTCCGGCTCCAGCTCGGTGACCTGTACCGGGGATGTACCCTTTATAATCACAAATACCAGAAGTCCCGCGATCAGAAGCGTGAGCAGCACCATGAGGTAATTGGTGATGTTGTCTGCGAAAGTACCTTCCTCTCTGGCCTCGTAGACCGGCTTCTGCTTCACCTGGATGGAAATGTTGTTGGTGGCGATGCCCGTGGCGGCCGCCACTAACTCCGGCAGCTCCGCCGGCGTCTCCAAGTCGGTCACGGCGCTGTTCTGGTCCACATACTCCTCAAAGGAGATGTCGTCGAGAAGCCCCTGCTCCTCCAAACTCTCCTCCTTGACTACGTTGTACTGGGTCAGCACGATGGCGATGGAGGATTCCTCCGGTACCACCGCCCCGATCTCGTGCTCGATGTTCTGCACGGTCTCATTGGGCAGGTAGTTGTACTTGTCCAGTATCGTCTCGCTGTTGCTGCTCCCGGTGTCCTGCAGCATGACGTCCGTCTCGTCGCCGTTGCTGTCCGTACCGGGAATGCCTCCCGCGGAGGAATTTCCGGTCGATTTATAATTGTAGGAACTGGAATACAGACCCTGATCCTGGCCCTCGTTGGCCGTATAGGTCTTGATCAGCTCCGTCACCTTGTCCATGTTGAATTTGATGTTGGCGCTTCCGATCTGCACGTCGTCGTACCCCGCCTTAAGCAGCATGTCGCTGACGTTCTTGGCAAAGGTATTGCGCAGCTTCTCCACGTATTCGTTGTTGCTGGAGACCGCTCCTCCGAGCGTGTTGTCCTGCTTGGCGCCATAGAGAAGATTGCCCGCCGTATCGGTCAGAATAATCTCGTCGGTGGATGTGTTGCCCACGGCATTGGCCAGATAATAGGCAATGGCCTTGGCCGCCTCGGAATCCATCTCGGCGCCCTCCTCCAGCTTCAGAGCCGCGCTGACAGATGTATCCTTTCGCTCGGCGTAAATGGTGCCGTCGTCCACCGGACGGTTTATGTATACGGTGGCGTCCTCGACTCCGTCAAAGTTCATCAGTCCCTTGCGGATCGATGACTGCATGGCGAGAACCGCCTTGGTCTGCTTCTCCGTGGATGAGGTGCTGATGTCGTTGTCCAGCGCGTCCTCCCACGTCATCTCATCGTCTACGATGTTGTTGGATCCCATCAGGAGAACGGCGTCCGCATGCTGGGACTGCTCCACGCGAAAATGCGTCCGGCCATCGCTGTCCGCCTCTTTCTTGTAAGAGATCCCGGCCTCTGTCAGAGCGTCGTCGAACTCAGCCGCCGTGTCGCCCTTCAGGGTGACAAGATCCAGGTAAGTGGGGCGGGTCAGAAAATAGCCCAACAAAACCAGGGCAAAGAAAATAGCCAGTACCACACAGATGATAATGGTTTTCTGCCTGCTTGTATATTTATTCCAAAATGCCAGTATTTTGTCCTTGATGGCAATCAGTTGATCCATCATACGTTCCATCGCTCCCCAAAACTAATCTATCGTGTGCCGCTTTAGAACTGCAAATTCATCAGCGTCCGGTACGCCTCCACCGCCGTATTCTTCACGGCGACCGTGTACTGCAGGGTCGTATTCGCCTTCTGCTGGGCGATCATCAGGTCATGCAGGTTGGTGGACTCGCCGGAAGCATACTTGATGACTTCCTCCTCCACCGCGTTGGAGTAATCCTCCGTCTCGTGGATCATCTTCATGGCAGAGTCCAAAAGGCTCTCAAAGCTCACATGATTGGTCTGATCCTTATTTTCCTGAAGCGGATTGGTCGTGGAGTAGCGGCTCACGCTCTCCAGATTGTCAATCGCCGCCAGGCTCGCTATTGTATTCATCCTGATCCTCCGTCATATCTCGAAAATTCTAAAAAGCCTCAAAATCCCGCGCGCTATCCAAAAATCCTATTATGACTGGCCGATTTCAAGAGCCTTCGTCGCCATGCCCTTGGTGGCGTTCAGCACTGTTACATTGGCCTCGTAGGCCCGGGTGGCGTCGATCATGTTGGTCATCTCGGTCACCGTATTGACATTGGGATATGTCACATAGCCGTCCTCGTCCGCGTCCGGGTGGGAGGGGTCGTAGACCATGTTCCCCTGGGAGGGATCCTCCACGATCCGGCTCACCTTCACGCCCTTGCCGATTCGACTGTCGGCCAGACGGAGCGACTCGCTGAAGGTCGGATAGCTCTTCTCCTCAAATACAACCGTCTTTCGACGGTATACGTTGCCCTTGCCGTCTCTTGTTGTATTGACATTGGCGATGTTCTCCGCGATGGTGTCCATGCGGGTCTGCTGCGCGGTCATACCGGTCGCGCTGACGTCCATAGCGCCAAATATAGACATACTCAGTCCCCCTTTTGTTTCGAATTTATTGACTCATGCCTGTCCCATCATGGTCTGTTCCTGTCATCAATTCGTCTTAATCGCTGCCTTCAGTCTCGAAAATTCATTGTTGATGCAGCTGATCAGCGTGTAGTAGTTGATCTGGTTCTTCGCAAGCTCCACGTTCTCCGTGCTGACGTCTACGTTGTTCCCGTCCGCCCGGTAGCTCAGTCCCGCCTGCTCCGTGTACGTCGTGGCCTCGAGGGTGTTCAGATCCAGTCCCGCCACCGTCTCGTCCAGCGTGTCAGTGCCCGCCACCGCGTCCGCCAGATAAGACTGAAACTGCACGTCCTTCCTCTTGTAGCCGGGCGTGTCCGCATTGGCAATGTTGTTCGCCAGAACATCGTTCCTATACCAGGTGGCATCCGCCGCCTTGTCCAGCACATTGACATAGTTATATGCCCCTGACAATACCATGGGCTCCACTTCCTTTCTCATCAAAATCTTCTGATCGCAGAACCCGCAAAAGGCGCCCTGCCTCACGATAAATCCCAGAAAAACGCAAAGGGCATCGTGACGTACACAACTCCATTTGCGTTTAAAGTCCACTCTCATGTGTCAATTCTATCATACTTAAATCCAAATGACAAGCATTAACTCTTTGGTTTTTCTTCCAGATATCCACAGGAGGCGTCCGCGCAGACCAGTTTATTTCCTTTTTCCAGCAAAAGATTCCCGCATTTCGGGCATCTTTTGGACGACGGCTTCTGCCAGGTCATGACGTCGCACTCCGGATTATTTTCACAGCCGTAGTAGCGCCTTCCCTTCTGGGTCTTCTTTAAGACGATCTCTCCGCCGCACTTGGGGCACTTCACGCCGATCTTCTCATAGTAGGTCTTTGTGTTGCGGCACTCCGGGAATCCGGGACACGCGAGGAACTTGCCGTGGGGGCCGTACTTGATCACCATCTTGCGCCCGCACAGCTCGCACTCCACGTCGGTCACCTCATCCTCGATCTCAATTTTTTCCAGAGCCGCTCCCGCCTGCTTCACAGACTCCTCCAGATCCGGGTAAAAATTGCGGATGACCGTCTTCCACTCCACGGTCCCCTCGGCGATTCCGTCGAGAAGCGTCTCCATGGTGGCTGTAAAATTCACGTCCACAATACCGGGGAACGCGCTGACCATAATGCGGTTTACAATATCTCCCAGCTCCGACAAGTAGAGATTTTTCTGCTCCTTGGCCACGTAACGCCGGGAAATCAGCGTGGAAATCGTCGGCGCGTAGGTGCTGGGGCGGCCGATGCCGAGCTCCTCCAGCGCCTTCACGAGAGACGCCTCGGTAAAGTGGGCCGGCGGCTGGGTGAAGTGCTGCTCCTCCATCAGCCCGCCCAGCTTCAGCGTGGAATCTTCGCTCAGCTTCGCCAATACGGAGTTGGCCTCCTCCTTGTCCTCGTCTCCCTGATAGACCGCCATAAATCCCGGAAATACCAGCTTGGATCCGGCGCTTGTGAACCGGTGTCCGTTGCCGTCGATCTTCACCGAGACCGTCTCGTACTTGGCGGAGTGCATCCGGCTCGCCACAAACCGCTTCCAGATCAGCTGATACAGCCGGAACTGGTCTCTGGTCAGAGACTCCTTGATCTGGGCGGGGGTCAGATCCACATAGGTGGGCCGGATGGCCTCGTGGGCGTCCTGTATCTTCTTGCCGCTCTTTGCGGCCACGGTATTTTCAATGATGTTTTCCGCCCCGTACTGCTCCGTGATAAACTGCCTGCAGGCCGCGTCCGCCTCCTCGGATATACGGGTGGAGTCCGTACGCAGGTATGTGATCAGACCGATGGTGCCGTGTCCCTTCACCGGCACGCCCTCGTAGAGCTGCTGGGCGATCTGCATCGTCTTTCTCGTGGCAAAATTCAGCTGCTTGGATCCCTCCTGCTGCAGGGTGGAGGTGATAAAGGGCAGAGGCGGCTTCTTGGAGCGCTCTCCCCGCTTGATGTCGCAGATCGAATAGGAAGCTCCCTTCAACTGCTCCATAATTGCGTCCACCTGCTCCCTGGAGGAAATCTCGCACTTGTCCGGATTGCCATAATACTTGGCCACAAGGGGCTTCTTGATCCCCTCCACCTCGAACTTTGCCTCCAGACTCCAGTACTCCTTAGGAATAAACGCGTCGATCTCGCTCTCTCTATCCGCGATGATGCGGAGGGCCACCGACTGCACCCGCCCGGCGGACAGTCCCCTCTTTACCTTTTCCCACAAAAGGGGGCTGATGGAGTAGCCCACCATGCGGTCAAGGACCCTCCTGGCCTGCTGGGCGTCCACCAGGTCCATGTCGATGTCCCGGGACTGCTTGATGGACTGCTTCACTGCGTTCTTGGTAATTTCATTAAACGTGATGCGGCGCGTCTTACCGGGATCTAAGTTCAGCGCGTGACACAGATGCCAGGAAATCGCCTCTCCCTCCCGGTCGGGGTCCGTCGCCAGATAGATCCGGTCCGCTTTCTTCACTTCCTTGCGCAGCTTGGCAAGAAGCTCTCCCTTGCCCCGGATCGTAATGTATTTGGGCTCAAAGTCATTCTCAAAATCAATTCCCATCTGACTTTTCGGCATGTCCCTCAC
>CANPZR010000051.1 GCA_947589175.1 uncultured Lachnospiraceae bacterium
ACGGTGAGCACGAATTTTCTGATCTGGGCGGCGTTCGCGGCGTGCATGGTCATTTTTGTATTTCCGCTGTTTCTGCTAGGGACGGTGACGCCGTCGCTCGCCAAATATTCGGTGGACAGCCTGGAGGACAGCGGAAAGATTGTCGGGACGCTGGGCGCGTTTAACACGGTGGGGAGCATTATCGGCACATTTGTGCCTACCTTTATCTCGATTCCGGCTGTCGGGACGTCGATTACATTTCTGATTTTCGCGGGGATTCTGCTTGTGCTGGCACTCATTTATTTTTTCAGCGCCAGAAAAGAAGCGGTCAAGGGCGGCGTGGCGGCGGTCCTTTTTCTGATCTGCTGTCTGTGCGGGAGGTCGGACAGCTTTGCGTTCTGGGAGCAGGATCTGACCTACGAGGGGGAGTCTGTCTACAATTATCTGCAGGTCAGGGAAAATGACAGGAGCGTCATTTTATCTACCAATGTCCTGTTCGGCGTGCAGTCCATACGAATGAAGGAGGACGGACTGACCGGCATGTACTACGACTACGCGATGGCGGCGCCGCTCATGACGGCGCGGGAGAAACCGGAGGAGTGCAGCGTGCTGATTCTGGGAATGGGCACGGGCACCTACGCGCACCAATGCCGCAGCTACTACGGCGATATGGCGATTGAGGGCGTGGAAATCGACGACAGGATCACGGCGCTTGCGCGGAAATATTTCGAGCTGCCGGAGGATGTGAAGGTGACCACCTATGACGGCAGGGCGTATTTGAACGCTATCGACCGGAAATACGATGTGATTATGGTGGACGCCTATCAGGATATCACGATTCCGTTTCAGATGTCCTCGGTGGAATTTTTCACACTGGTCAGGGAGCATTTGAATGAAAATGGCGTGATGGTGGTGAATATGAATATGCGCGGCAACAGCGAGGGAAATATCAACCAGTATCTCGCGGATACGATCAGCAGCGTTTTTGGGGAGGTCTATACCGTGGACGTCGAGAGGTCCACGAACCGAGAGCTTTTCGCGGGAAATAGCCCGGATATGATTGCCAATCTGAATCGGCATATCGGCGGGCTCGCCGACCGGGAGCTGTCTGCTCTGATGTCAGATGTGTCGGAGAATCTGACGGCTTATGAGGCGGGGCCTTATTTGATGACCGACGACAGGGCGCCCGTGGAGCTGCTGGGAATGAAGGTCATCGACGAGCTGATTCGCGATGAAGTGGCCTATTATAAGAAAATTTATCAGGAAAAGGGGGTGAAGGGCATCGTAGATGCCCTTTAAAAATGTCCAGTTGCGCAATTCCTGTCAAAAATAAGAGGAAGTATTATATTAGTTATTGAGTAAGCCAGCTATAATCCTGTCTGGAATCTACTACATAATCAGCATAGACTGTATCATCTATAATCTGGAAAATTATCATATAGCGTTTTTCAAACAGGATAAAACGGTAAACATTTCTGGGAATATATTCCCCTGTGAGCCACGGACATCGTTGTGGTAATAGCTCTAAGGAATTTGCAGCCTTTTCAAATTCGGCTGTCAGTCGTTCAGCAGCTTCGGGACTGACCTGTGCCAGAAATGCGGCGTGGGAGACAAGCATCTGCATTGCCCGTTCTGATACAATTACATGATATTTATTCTGTTGTTCCATGGCCTGACGCCTCCTTGATTGCACTGCGCATCATCGCAGCGACTTCGTCAACCGAATAGCCTTTGCTTCCATGTATCCTGTCCTCCTCAACGGATAGCAGTTCTTCACGCAGCTTCAGCATTTTTTCCCTGCGGTTGTAAGTTCCGATATCCATAACCACCAAATCTCCCTCACCGTTCTTGGTAAGGAAAACTGGCTCTGCGGTTTTTCTACACATATCGGCAATTTCATTGTAATTCTGTCGAATTGTTGCAGATGGACGAATATTCATAACAGCACCTCCTTGATTTGCAGACATAGTAATATTTTACCTATATTATATTCACTCCTTACAATAAAGTCAACCCTAGCCTTTTTCCGTTTCAAAATATTTCGCATAATAAAAAGGGCGGTTCGCATAATTTGACCTTCCTTCTAAAAAAATCTGCCGATATAAAAAGTGAAGAAGTAGTAAATGGAAGGAGAGGGAAAATGAGATTTGATTTTGGCGTAGCAGGTCAATCAGAAGCATACAATCCGGCAAAACAGTACCGCAGGAATGAAGGGGCGGAGAAAAGTGACAATACGAGTTTTTCAGAGATCGCGGCGGCAAAGGCGTCGGGGCGTATAGCAGGTACGAGTTTTATGGATGCGTGGCAGGCGCGATTTCCTGGATCGTATTATCATGTGATGGATGGGACAAAGATTTCACAGGAGATATGGAATAGAAATGATTTTCCTTTTGAAAAATTTTTTTCCGATTATGTAGATGAGTCCATATTGGACTGGCGTCCTTCTGGGGTCGAGCCGTCGGATTATGATTCGGCGGTGATTGCACGGAGAAGCTCTGTGGCAGGGAAAAAGGCGTTCATCGTGCATCCTGCGCTGGAAGAAAAAATGAAAAGAAATCCCGAATTGGCAGAAAAAGTAATGCGGAATACAGAAAACTGGATAGCGAGATATCCGGCCGAGCCGGGATGTTCGTATCTCGTTGAATTAAATGAAAATGGCGAGATTTCCAAGTTTTGCGTGACAGGTCCGCTAAGGATTTCTCATTCCGTGACGGAAACCGGACGCGAAAAAGTGGAGCGATTGCATGAGAAATATGAGAAACTTGCCGCGGAAAATGCCGTAAAGCGAAAAATAGAGAGTAGACTCGAAAATATTTTGCAAGAATAGAAAAGGCAAAGGGGCTTTTTTTGCAGGGAATTTTACAACATTCAATAAATTCCCTGTACCTAGCTCCTTTTTCTTATGATGAAAGCAGTTCTGAATATTCGCGAATAGAGCGTTCTATCTGAAAGATTTTGGCATATTCTAACAGGCGTCTCCGGTTAGTGTCCCTGTTGGAAAAGTATTCGTGCATTGCCTGAAGATAGAGCTGCCTGTCAATTTTATCCCGTCTTTTTACCAGATCAATGATGCACCTTTCTTTGTTGTAAAGGCGGACGGGGTTCCCTTCCGGCGTGTTAGCCTGCGTAATTCCCACATTCCATTTATCAGTGGAAATATAATGAAGCCTGATATGAGGATTGTCTCTTTTAATCAGAGAAGCGTTAAATCCCTGCGGTACAGTAATGTCCCATAGGTGAGGTGTGCGGTCGGACATATCCCACAGAAAAAGCGCCGTACCATAGGAAAAGATGAGTTTGGGACTCCGCTGCTGGAGGATTTGCATTTCATCAGGAATCTCGTCGGAATAGTAGTAGATTCCATGTGCTTCTTTGGTGAGAAAACCTCCATTTATGAGGGAGGGAATCATTGTTCGGTTGATGCCGCAGCTTTCAATCTGGGCGGTAGTAATCATGCCGCCGTTTTTCTCTGCCAGATTTTTCATTTGTTTGATTCTTTTTTCTTTTTGTGGAGACATTCTACCACCTCCTCGTATAAACTTTTATGCGTTAATTATATAATATTAAAGTAAAAAAGTAAAGATATAAATTTATTTAAATGTGTATTCATATTTGGGCAGTCAAGAACTTTATAGCTTTCCTATATAAGAAGCTTCACTTGCCAGACCTATGGAATAAGTGGTATAATCTATACTGTGATTATCAAAAGATCCAGATAGAGAAGAGGTACGAGCCATGAGGGAAATATTATGTTCTACCGGCGCGCTTATCACGAGCAGAAATAACCGGGATTATCGTCTGCTGACGGAAATAACGCCGCGGATCGCGTGCGATGGCTTTGAGTTTTTGATGTACAATTCATGGTATCCGATGTGGGAGCAGATTGCCAGCGAGCTGTCTGATAAAGTGCGGATTCCGGTTTTTCATGCGGATAAAGAAATCGGCGAGATAATCAGCCGCGGCGGTAATGAGCGGGCGCGGGAGCTGTTTGAAATCAACTGCAAGCTGGCGCGGCGTCTGGGGGCGGAAAAGCTGGTGCTGCATCTATGGGGCGGTCCGGCGTCGGACGGCCATATAGAAAATAACATAAGTCAGTATGTCGTTTTAAAGGACATAGCGGAGCGGTACGGCCTGCTCTTAACCGTGGAAAATGTGGTGTGTAACAGGGAAAATCCTTTGACGCATTGGAAGCGGCTGGCGGAGATGGATTCGAATGTCGCGTTTACTTTGGATGTGCGGTTTGCCAGTTTCCATGATCAGCTCGATTTGGTTTTTACGGATGAATACAAGTGGCTGTGGGAGGGCGCGGTACAGCACATACACATCAGCGATTACTGCGGCGGCCGGATGGAGTGGGACAAATTGAGATATTGCCTGCACCCGGGGGAAGGAAACATAGATTATGGGAAACTTGCGGCGAATTTAGCGCGCGTGAATTATGACAATACAATTACATTGGAATCCACATCGGTTCTGCCGGGCGGAGATATAGATTTTGAAAAATTGGACGCCAGTCTGGGAAAGATATCAAAATGGCGGCGTCAAATGGCAAAAGTCTTTCTTATTTGTGGGAAAATATGCTGTGGAAAAAGCGTATACGCCAAGCGGCTGCAGGTGGAGAACAAGGCGGTCATACTGTCTGTCGATGAGATCATGCTTTCGCTATTTGGACTATATGCCGGTGAGAAGCACGATGAATACACCGAGCGGATACAGAAGTATCTGTTTGAAAAATCCCTTGAAATTGTTGAGACCGGCACGAGCGTAATTCTTGACTGGGGATTTTGGACAAGGGAAAAGAGGGACTGGGCACGAGAGTTTTACAAGAGCAAAAATGTAGAGTGTGAATTTCACTACATAGACATCCGCGATGATGTGTGGAGAGAACGCGTTGAAAAGCGAAATCAGATGGTGGCATCGGGAGAAACGACTGCCTATTATTTAGATGAGAACCTAGAAGCTAAATTTATGTCCCTGTTTGAAATGCCGGAGAGGGCTGAAATGGATGTGTGGGTCAGCGAATAAAGAATGTGTAGTGCGACAAGATGTTTGAGTAAACTATGTTTGCGCGGAAATGAGGTGTACTATGTTTTATATTGGAGTGGATTTGGGGACGTCGGCGGTGAAGCTATTGCTGATGGATGGAAGCGGGGAAATCCACAAGATCGTGTCTAAGGAGTATCCGATTTTTTTCCCGCATCCGGGGTGGTCGGAGCAGAACCCGGAGGACTGGTTCGACAGGACTATGGAGGGGCTGCAGGAGTTATTGGCGGACTGCGACAAGAGTCAGGTCGCGGGGATCAGCTTTGGCGGCCAGATGCACGGGCTGGTGATTCTCGATGGGGAGGACCGGGTGATTCGTCCCGCTATTTTGTGGAATGACGGGCGTTCCGCTGAGGAGTGCGACTATCTGAATCAGGTGATCGGGAGACAGAAGCTGGCCGAGTACACGGCCAACATATCATTTGCCGGATTTACGGCGCCGAAGATTTTGTGGGTGAAAAACAGGGAGCCGGAGAATTTCGCGAAAATTGAAAAAATCATGCTTCCCAAGGACTACATCGCGTACCGCTTGTCCGGCGTGCACTGCACGGATGTGTCGGACGCCTCGGGGATGCTGCTTTTTGATGTGAAAAACCGCTGTTGGTCCGAGGAAATGATCGAGATCTGCGGCATACGGCGTGAGCAGCTGGCAGAGGTCTATGAGTCCTATGAGGCCGTCGGCACGGTGCTGCCGGAGATTGCGGAGGAGCTCGGAATCCCGGAGAGCGTAAAGGTTGTGGCGGGAGCCGGTGACAATGCGGCCGCCGCGGTGGGAACCGGAACGGTGGGAGATGGCAGGTGCAACATTTCCCTGGGGACAAGCGGAACGATTTTTATTTCCTCTACAAAGTTCGGGATGGATCAGAACAATGCCCTTCACGCGTTTGCGCACGCGGACGGACATTACCACCTGATGGGCTGCATGCTGAGCGCCGCGTCCTGCAACAAGTGGTGGATGGACGACATCATTGGCACGCGGGATTACGCCGGGGAGCAGGCGCGGATTGACAGACTGGGGGAGAATCACGTTTTTTTCCTGCCTTACCTTATGGGAGAGCGCTCTCCCCACAACGACCCCAACGCGCGGGGCGTTTTTATCGGAATGACGATGGATACCAGCCGCGCCGATATGACCCAGGCGGTCTTGGAAGGGGTGGCGTTCGCCCTGCGGGATTCCCTGGAAGTGGCGAAGTCTCTGGGGATTCGGATTGAGAGGACGAAAATCTGCGGCGGGGGCGCGAAGAGCCCGCTCTGGAAAAAAATCATTGCCAACGTATTAGACCTAAAAGTCGATGTTATCGAGAGCGAGGAGGGGCCGGGCCTGGGAGGCGCCATGCTGGCGGCTGTGGCGTGCGGGGAATTTGACAGCGTGGAAGCGGCCGCGGAAAGGCTGGTAAAGGTGATCGACACGGTGGAACCCGATTCGGCGCTGGCGGAAAAATACGAGGCGCGCTACCGGCAGTTCAAGGAGATTTACCCGGCATGCCGATCGCTTTTTGAGAAGCTTCAATAGTGGAAGAAAGTTTAGACGACGCCGTGTACGAGGCCGTGGAGGAATACAAAAAAGCGGGGGATTGAATTTGAAACGGAAATTTTATTTGATTGATACGGAGAATGTAGGGAACCGGTGGTTTGACCTGCCGAAGAAACTCGGGAAGAAAGACCGGATTATTATATTTTATACGAAACATCATTCCAAGCATTTAGAAGTATATATGGCGAAACAGGTCCATAATCCGCAGATTATGTGGCTGGAATGTACGGCCGGAAAAGACGCGCTGGATTACCAGCTGATGGGAGTGCTGTCTTATCTGATCGCGAAACATAAGAAATCTTCCTTTTACATTTTTTCAAATGACAGGGATTACAAGCCCGCTATTGATTTTTGGCAGAACCGCGGAATAAAAGTTCATCGGAAAAGTTTTTCTCTTGAAAGTGAGAAAAAGAAAAGAAAGAAAAAAGGAAATAAGAAAAAAAGGAAAAAAATCAACTGGACAGAGAAACAGTATGTGGATGAAATCGCCAAATTTATTCCTGTTACTGATTTGGACGGGTGGTATCGTGTGCTTACCGCTATTATGGGACCGGCGGATGGGCGGAAATGCTATCTGAAAGTCAGGGACGACGAGGAACTGAGAGATAAACTGTCAAAATGCTACAAGGGAGAGGACTGTGATTGCGGGGTAAATTTGATCGCTCTGGTATTGCGAAAGCATAATCTGGACGCGACGAGGGCGAAGGAGGCATACGAAATTATCCGGTCTCATGACGAGGAAAATATAACGGCCATTCGAGAGGATTTTGACAAGAGGTTTGGCAAGAAGCCTCCGCAGAAATATTTTAAGGTGCTCCGTCCGTTGATTCGGGTAATCAAGGGAAATAAAACCAACTAAAGAACAGAGCTGTCACACATTCTGCTGACATGTGCGGCAGCTCTGCTTGTATCCTGCAAAATCTTATCCTATAAAATTATTCTGTGAAAAGATGAATATCAGTCAGTAACGGTAATGGCTTCTACCGGGCAGTTTTCCGCCGCCTCCCTCGCGGTTTCCTCGCATTCGGCCGGAACCGGGTCGGCTACGGCGTGCGCCTTCCCGTCGTCTCCAAAATCATATACCTCATTGCAGGCGGACACGCACAGGCCGCAGGCAATACAGGTGTTCTCATCTACGATTGCTGTCATAGCTGTTACACTCCTTTAACATCCATATTTTTCTATAAGTATGACCAATATGGCAAAGTAATATACAGTCTATAAAACCTGGCAACAAGAAATAAAACATAGCGACACGACACATAAAATATAGTTGCCAAAAAAAGGCCATGTATCCGCATCCACGGAAAACATGGCCTTTTAACGCATCTCAAATCATATTTAATTTTATCAGATTACCTGTTTCATCGCCTTTTTCAGTATGACGATGTTGACGGAATTGGCCGGCATGATGATCTCAAATCCGGTCTTGGACACCGGAATCTGGGTGGTCACCGGCGTGATCCGCTCTTTATTTTTGGTGTTGACGTTCTGCATATGTACCAGCTCGGAGCTGCCCGTCAGGGTAATCAGCCTTGCCTGGTCGTGGATGTTCATATGCTCCAGCTTTACCTTCAAGTGCTTGCTGAAATCCTCGACGTTGACCAGCTTGATGTAGACCTGCTCGTCGTCTGCCGTGACCGAGTGGTAAATGTCATGGGTGTAAGCGGTCAGACGGCAGAACAGCTTGCCCTTGATTTCCTCCGTCTCGTCGGTGTAGTAGCAGGAGATGGTGTTGTCCTCAATGCCGCCGTAGTTGACGCTGATCATGTAATCGTGTCCCGCCGGTACCGGCTCGTCGTAGCAGGCGCGGAAGTTGCCGGCGAAAACGCTGGAGGAGTAGTCGCCCATGCGGTAGCCCTCCTTGCCTTCCTTGATGACCCGGAGGCCGGTGCCGTATTTTCCGTATCCCACGCAGTACTCATGAGAGGAGAGGCGCTCCGTCTTGAAAGTGTGGTTCGTCAGGCCGTGTACGCCGGTTCCCAGAAGAATCTCGGCGTCCTCGGTGCGCTTTTCCACTAAGAGCTGCACGGTGTAGTTGAACCAGGTCGGGTCGTCCACGAAAAAGCCGTGGCGGGCCTGTGAGTCACTGGATATCAAAATTCCGCCGTCTACCCGCTTGATCTCGTCGTCCGGCCAGATGGGCAGGAGAAGCTCATTCAGTTCCTGGGTAAAATCCTGCTCCAGCCAGATCTCATCATTCATATTGGAAGTGATGATCAGCTTTTTGAGGACGATTTCGCCCTCGGTGACGGCAATGCTCACGCCGCCTCTCGGCGTGTACTTGTGCCGCTCGCCGTCGATATAGGTGCGGTAGCTGGTGCTGAGCAGCTTGGTCCCGATATTTTCGGCGAAAATCTGCTGCACATAGTAGTTGGGCGTGCGCCATACGGATTCATTGTCGAACCAGATGGCGTCCGGCGTCCAGCGGTAGGTTCCGTCGTTGTTTACCTTATTAAAGAGCGGAGCTGTAGCGGCCAGGCGCACCACGTCGGAGTTGCGCTCAAAGCCGGTCATCATAGCAGCTTCCGCCACCGCGCCGGCCAGCGTATTTTTCTCACTGGAGGCGTATTCTCCCACAAAGACCTTGGAGACCTGATCCTCCACCAGCTTTCCATTTTCATAAGGACGGTAATAATAATTGTAGCGGTCCACATTTTCCAAAAGATACTCGTTGGAGCGGTAGTAGTGCTCGTCCACGATGGTATCCATGTAATTTTTGCGGTGCTCGTACCAGGTGACGTCCTGGCTGAAGCTCTCCTTGCCGTCCGTGAAGCGGATGGTGTCGCCGCCCTTCATGTAGCCGGACAGGAACTTCCAGCCGTCCTGGTAGGCGTCGTCGTCGGCCTGGGCGCCCACGGTGGATATGATCTGGAGGTCGTATCCCGGATAGACGCTGTTCATGTGTTCCTCAATGGCGTGATGGAACGTCTCGAAGCTGGCGAAAAATTCCGTGCCCCAGTTCTCGTTGCCCACGCCCAGAAAATGCAGCGGGAACGGCGCCTCGTGGCCCATATCCCGGCGGAGAGCCGCCCATTTGTTATTGGCAAAATCGGTGCTGATGGCAAAATCAATCAGATCTATAAAATTGTGTATGTATTTTTCCTGCAAAGAGCCGCCGGCCGGATTGGCGTAATCCGAGCGGGCCTGGCACAGCACGCCGCAGGCCATGACCGGGAGCGGCTCCGCGCCCAGATCCTCCGCTAGCTGGAAATACTCCATGTAGCCGAGGCCGAGCGTCATGGTGTAGCCCCACACGTTATAATTTTCCTTTCGGGTCTCCACCGGTCCCACGGAATCCTTCCAGTCGTACACGTTGTCCCAGATGTAGGAGCCCTCGGAAATACAGCCGCCCGGGAAGCGCAGGAACGTGGGGTGGAGGTCGACAAGAGCCTCGACCAGATCCCGGCGCAGGCGGTAGTTATCGTTGTTCACAAAGTTTGTGTGGGCGGTGAAGGAGAGTTCCTCCTCACTGGCGCCCCATACATTGTCCGGCATGAGGGAAACCATGTCGATACAGATTTTCCCCTCGAAGGAGAGCAGGATCTGTCCCATCACCGTGCGGGTGGCGGTGAGCTTCTCCGCCGTGTATTTCTGCCAGCCCGTCTTGCCGCTGACCGCTATTTTCACCGTGTTGCTCGCCGGGGCGGTCGTGCTGTCCAAAAGGGTCACGGAAATCGTCGCGTCCGACTCCGCCTTGGCCCAGATCGTGAACTGGTAGTGCTCCTCGGCGCGGATGTTCATGGAATAATTTTCCGTGTTGTCGCAGAAGCCGCGGTTATACAGCTTCGCGCCGTCTGGCACCTCCACATAGTAGGCGTTGGCGTCCGGATCGGACAGGTGGAAATGCTCGTTTAAGCCGCCCTGTTTATGTACCTTGACATTTTTTAAATCCCCGAACCAGAAGCGGAGAGGATGGTGGTTGCGCCCGGAGGAAATGCCGTTTTCCCCGCTGCGGGCGTCGTATACTTTATAGTTGAAGTCCTCAAAAGAGCGGTTGTTAATCATCTCGGCGTAAATGCCGCCGTCCGCCGCGTTGTTAATATCCTCGAAAAACAGGCCGTAGAGCGTCTTGCTGATGTCGAGGACCTCCTTGTTGCCGTGAATCTTCAGCTCGTGGGGAGCGACGAACTCCGGCATCACTGTCGCGCCGAAATTCTTCTCCGCGCGGCTTTTGCCGCAGACGAGCTCCGCCTTGATGTAGACGCCGGCCGGGTTGGCAGCAGGCGTCACCTTGCCGTCCTGGTCGATGAGCCCGGTGGGCTTGCTGCTCCAGTTCACCTTGACGCGCCCCTCCATCAGGCTGGTGGGCAGATTGAGGTCGTTGGTGATGATTTTGGCGGGAGCGGGCAGGTATTTATTTTTGGCCAGGCGCAAAATGTCCGCTTCCGAGAGGGACTCGCACATGAGCGAGGTGATCTCGTGCTCGGAGAGCGCCCGGTTGTAGATGCGGAAATCGGAGAGCGCGCCGTTAAAATCGGGATCCGCCATGAACTGGGAGTGCCCAATGTAATTCCGGCAGTAGTTGTCGTTGTTGTCCAGCGTTGCGAACCATTCGCGCAGCTTTTTATAGGTGCCGCTGGAGGTCTGGCTGATAAAGCCGTCCGCCACCAGTTCCCCGTTGAAATAAACGCGGGGGCCGGCGCTGCTGAGCGTGCCGCCCTCGGTGCCGGTCACGGTCATGGCCACGTGGACCCACTCGTCCAAGGGGCTCGCGAGATTGGCGTCGGCAAACAGGTCCGTGCCGGCGAAGCACACGCCGCGGACCGAGCGCGTCAGAAACAGATACGGGCCGTGCATATTCCGGCCGAAGTCAAAAATACGCTCCCACACGCTGATGGACTTGCTGCAGCAAACCCAGGTGGAGACGGTGAAGCCGCTGTTGTCGCTGACGTCGGTGAGAAGATCGACCGGCAGCTCCAGATAGGAACTTCCGTACTCGCCGCCGTGGAAAACGGCGGCCTTTCTTCCTCGTACCGTCTGGACGACCGGGCGCCTCGCGCCGATGGCCACTGCCGTGTTGCCGTGTCCGGAGGCATCCCGTCCGACGTCGTTGGTGTCGTCGAAGGGGTACCAGGCGATCATATTCTGCTTTAAGGTTTCTTTACTTGTTGACATAGTGTCCTCCTACTATTATAAAGTATTATCTTCCTCGATGACATGAATTTCAAGGTAGTCAAATTCAATCTGCTCGATAAAGTTGTCCTGGCGGAAGCGGGTCTTGTCTCTCTGCTGGAACTCGCGGATGTTCGCGTCCAGCCAGAGAGGCTCCTGCAGGTCAAAAGAAAGGCAGAGCTGGCGCAGTCCGGCAAATACCTTTTGGGTGCGGCTCAGGGACGCGCTGCCGTCCTCGTATACCATGTCCTGTAAGAGACGGCCGTCTTTAAAAAGTTTTCCCCATAACCGAAACATAA
>CANPZR010000052.1 GCA_947589175.1 uncultured Lachnospiraceae bacterium
GTATATTTGTGCGATATCAATGAGGAGTTCGCTGCCAACGGCAAGAACAAGATCGCAAAGGGACTTCAGAGACTGGTAGACAAGGGAAAGAAAACACAGGAAGATGTGGACGCTATCCTCGCTAAGATCACCACAGGCGTAAAAGACATCTGCACAGACTGCGATCTGATCGTAGAGGCTGCCCTTGAGGTAATGGACATCAAAAAGCAGACATTTAAAGAGCTGCAGGATATCGTAAAGAACGAGAACTGCATTTTCGCAACCAACACGTCCTCCCTCTCCATCACAGAGATTGGACAGGGCATCGACAGACCGGTTATCGGCATGCACTTCTTCAACCCGGCTCCGGTCATGAAGCTGGTAGAGGTAATCCGCGGCGAGAACACCACGGATGAGGTCAATGAGAAAGTCGTTTCTATCGCGAAAGAGATCGGCAAGACTCCGGTAGAGGTAAAAGAGGCTGCCGGCTTTGTCGTAAACAGAATTTTGATCCCGATGATCAATGAGGCTGTCGGCATCTACGCGGACGGCGTGGCTTCCGTAGAGGGCATCGACGCAGCTATGCAGCTGGGCGCTAACCATCCGATGGGACCGCTGGCTCTGGGCGACCTGGTAGGTCTTGACATCTGCCTTGCCATCATGGAAGTTCTCCAGAATGAGACAGGAGATCCGAAATACCGTCCGCATCCATTGCTGAGAAAAATGGTGCGCGCCGGCAAGCTCGGCCGCAAGACCGGCGTCGGTTTCTATGACTATTCCAAATAATTGAAAGAAAGGGGTTCAATCGAACATGGATTTTAAATTAGATAAACAGCATGAGATGGCGCAGCAGCTGTTCAAGGATTTTGCCGAGAACGAAGTGAAGCCATTGGCGCAGGAGGTTGACGAGACAGAGGTATTCCCGCGGGAGACTGTGACGAAGATGCAGAAGCTCGGATTTATGGGAATTGCCATTCCGAAGGAGTACGGCGGACAGGGCTGCGACCCGCTGATGTACACAATGTGCGTAGAGGAGCTGGCTAAGGTGTGCGGTACGACAAGCGTTATCGTTTCCGCTCACTCATCCCTGGGAGCCGATCCGATTTATATGTACGGCACCGAGGAGCAGAAGCAGAAATATCTGGTTCCGCTGGCAAGCGGCGAGAAGCTGGGCGCTTTCGGACTGACCGAGCCGGGCGCAGGAACCGACGCGCAGGGACAGCAGACCAAGGCGGTACTCGACGGAGATGAGTGGGTGCTGAACGGCTCCAAGTGCTTCATCACCAACGGTAAAGAGGCAGACATTTACATCATCATCGCCGTGACCGGCACAATCGAGAAGCGCGGCAGGAAGGTAAAGGAAATCTCCGCATTTATCGTAGAGAAGGGCACGCCGGGATTCTCCTTCGGAACGAAAGAGAAGAAGATGGGTATCCGCGGATCCTCCACCTATGAGCTGATCTTTGAGGACTGCCGCATCCCGAAAGAGAACCTGCTCGGACAGCAGGGCAAGGGCTTCGGCATCGCCATGCACACACTGGACGGCGGACGTATCGGAATCGCCGCACAGGCATTGGGACTGGCAGAGGGCGCTCTGCAGGCTACCATCGACTATGTAAAGGAGAGAAAGCAGTTCGGACGCACCATCGCACAGTTCCAGAACACCCAGTTCCAGCTGGCTGACATGGCTACGAAGGTAGAGGCTGCGAAATTCCTCGTTTACCGCGCGGCTATGGCAAAGGCCACCCAGAAGACATACAGTGTCGAGGCGGCTATGGCGAAGCTGTACGCGGCGGAAGTTGCCATGGAGGTTACGACCAAGGCTGTACAGCTGCACGGCGGATATGGATATATCAGAGAATATGACGTTGAGCGCATGATGCGCGATGCAAAGATTACAGAGATCTATGAGGGAACTTCGGAAGTTCAGCGCATGGTTATCTCAGGAAGCTTATTGAAATAGGAGGTGCTCTTGTGAAAATTGTAGTTTGTATTAAACAGGTGCCGGACACAAAGGGCGGCGTTGTATTTAACCCGGACGGTACATTGAACAGAGGCGCCATGCTGACCATTATGAACCCGGACGACAAGGCCGGTCTGGAAGCGGCGCTGAGAATTAAAGATGAAATGGGTGCAGAGGTAACGGTTCTCACGATGGGACTGCCGAAGGCAGAGGAAGTGCTCCGAGAGGCTATGGCCATGGGCGCGGACAACGGTATTCTGGTAACAGACCGGGTACTGGGCGGCGCGGATACATGGGCGACTTCCACGACGATTGCCGGCGCGCTGAGAAATATCGACTATGACCTGATTATCACCGGGCGCCAGGCCATCGACGGCGATACCGCGCAGGTGGGACCGCAGATTTCCGAACATCTGGGAATCCCGGTTATCTCCTACGCGCAGAATATTCAGATCGACGGCGACAGCGTGATTGTTGAGCGCCAGTATGAGGACCGTTATCACAAGGTAAAGGCTAAAATGCCCTGCCTGATCACAGCGCTCTCCGAGCTGAACGAGCCGCGCTACATGACGCCGGGCGGAATCATGGACGCTTACGCAAAAGAAATCACGGTATGGGGAAGGGCAGACTTAAAGGATGTAGACGACTCCAACTTAGGTCTGAAGGGATCTCCGACCAAGATCGCAAAGGCTTCTGACAAGGTGCGCAAGGGAGCCGGAGAAGTGGTTACTCTGGATTCGTCGGAGGCTGCTGCTTATATCGTTGACAAATTGAAAGAGAAACATGTAATCTAATTTGCGCAGAGCGATTGTGATGTGCAAGAATGGAGGGTAAAATGAATTTAGAAGAATATAAAGGTGTTTATGTCTTTGCCCAGCAGGTTGACGGTGAAGTGAGCAGCATCGCGTACGAGCTTCTTGGCAAAGCAAAAGATCTTGCAAAAGACCTGAATACAGATGTTACGGCCGTGCTGATCGGTTCCGGCGTAAAGGGACTGACAAATTCCCTGGCTGAGTACGGCGCAGACAAGGTAATCGTTGTAGACGATCCGGAGCTGGAAGTGTACAGAACAGAGCCATACGCTCACGCACTGGCATCCGTGATCAACGAGTACAAGCCGGAGATTATGCTGGTGGGCGCTACGGCTATCGGACGTGACTTAGGTCCCCGCGTATCGGCCCGCGTAGCTACCGGTCTGACCGCGGACTGTACCGTGTTGGAGATCGGTGATTTCACCGATACCATGACACAGACCGTAATCCCGAATCAGCTGCTTATGACCCGTCCGGCTTTCGGCGGAAATACGATCGCTACGATTGCCTGCCCGTACAACCGTCCGCAGATGGCTACGGTGCGCGCCGGCGTTATGCAGAAGATCGATCCGGTACCGGGCGCTACGGCAGAGGTAATTGAGTACAATCCGGGATTCACGCCGGACAACAAATATGTTGAGATTCTGGAAGTTGTAAAATCCGTTGCGGATACCGTGGATATCATGGACGCAAAGATTCTTGTATCCGGCGGCCGCGGCGTGGGAAGCCCCGAAAACTTCAAACTGCTGCAGGATCTGGCAGACGTGCTGGGCGGCACAGTAAGCTGCTCCCGCGCGGTAGTAGATAACGGCTGGATGCCGAAAGATCTGCAGGTAGGACAGACCGGAAAGACCGTTCGTCCGAACGTATACTTTGCCATCGGTATTTCCGGCGCGATTCAGCATGTAGC
The DNA here is from genome assembly GCA_947589175.1 of uncultured Lachnospiraceae bacterium. Taxonomy (GTDB): domain Bacteria; phylum Bacillota; class Clostridia; order Lachnospirales; family Lachnospiraceae; genus Eubacterium_F. The sequence goes on from CANPZR010000052.1 coordinate 3,665, forward strand.
AGGCATGGAGGAGTCCGACATCATCGTTGCCATCAATAAGGATGACACGGCTCCGATCTTTGACGTGGCTGATTACGGCATCGTGGGCGATCTGAACAAGATTGTTCCGCAGCTGACCGAGATGCTGAAAAATGAGCTGGCTGCTAAATAATAAGCGGCATGTAAGACGCTGATCTGGCATAATTCGGACAAGGTTTTTTCGAAAAATTCTGTCCGGTCCTGATTCAGTAAAATAATAAGATTTATTTCCCAGTTTGCCGCCGGGCGCGTCCCGGAGGCAGGCTGGGAATGTTTTTAAAGAGGGAGGTTTATGCAAAAGCCATGCAGAATTTGAAAAAAATCCATTTTAGCATATGTATATGCCTGTTTCTGACTGCCGGCGCATTTTTCTTTGCCGGAACGAGGGCAGAGGCGGCTACGCCGGTGGAAAAATGGGGACAGTTACAGGTGCAGGGAACCCATATTGTGAACAAGAGCGGGAAAAAGGTCCAGCTCAAGGGAATCAGCACCCACGGAATCGCCTGGTTTCCCCAGTATGTAAATAAGTCCTCCTTTAAGAGCTTTCGGAAAATGGGGGCGAACACGATTCGCCTTGCCTTTTACAGCGACCCGAATGCGGGTTATTCCAAGGATTTGTACCAGAAGGTGGAGGAGGGAGTGGGTTACGCCACGGAGCTGGGGATGTACGTCATCATCGACTGGCACATTTTGAGCGACGGGAATCCAAAGACCTATCAGAAAAACGCGCTCGCGTTTTTTACGCATTTTTCAAAAAAATATGGAAAACAGAAAAATATCCTTTACGAGATCTGCAACGAGCCGAACGGCGACGTCACCTGGGAGCGGGACATCCGCCCCTACGCGAATAAGGTGATCAAGCGGATCCGGAAGTATGATAAAAAGAATATAATTGTCGTGGGGACGCCGACCTGGTCCCAGGATGTGGACGTGGTGGCGCAAAGTCCCCTGAATCAGAAAAATATAGCGTATACGCTGCATTTTTACGCGGCGACGCACACGGATTTTATCCGGGACAAGGTGAAGACAGCCTACGAGGCGGGACTGCCCATGCTGGTGACGGAATTTAGCATCTGCGACGCCTCTGGGAACGGCGCGCTAGACAAAAACAGCGGGAAGAAATGGATGCAGCTTTTGAAAAAATATCAGATCGGCTACGTGGCGTGGAATCTGTCCAACAAGGCGGAGGCGTCCGCGTTTATCAAGCCCGAGTGCGCCAAGACCGGCAATTTTACAAAAGCGAACCTCACGCCGAGCGGAAAATGGATTGTAGGATGGTGGAAAAAATGAAACGTAAAAAAAAGATATTTGTAGGTATTATGGCTGTTCTGATGAGCGTTTCATGCCAGATAGCGGGAGATTATACGCGCGCGCGAGCCGATTCAGAGCAGGCGGTTGTACAGAGGGCACAGGATCAGAAAAAGGGAAAAAATATGTCAGCCGGCAAGGTTTCCAGAAAAAAAGTCAACAAGTTTTTTTCGGAATCCGCCTTTGTGGGCAATTCTATCAGCCTGGGACTGAAATATTATTTTCAATCACAGGGAAAAGGCTTTTTGGGAGGACCGGTCATGCTGGTGCAGGGCAGTTATTCTTTTGCCAACGACGGGCAGGCAGGATCCCAATTTCAAATTGTTTACAAAGGAAAAAAATGCAGGGCAAGGGACGCCATCGCGGCCGCCGGGGTCAAGAGAGTCTTTATCAATATGGGAACCAACGACCTGTGGCAGCCGGCTGAGAGAACATACCGGGATTATGTAAAGTATATTAAGGGAATACAGAAGAAAAATCCCGGTGTTGATATTTTCATAGAGGGAACGACGCCCATGTGCAATTCCCGCAACCGGAAATATCTGAATAATACGGCGATCAATGAGCTGAACAGCAGAATGGAAAAGTATTGTGAGAAGCATTCCGGGCTGTATTATGTGGATGTAAGCGTGGGGCTGCGTGACGGGGCGGGCGGCCTGCTGCACCGATATGCCAGCGACGGATACGTGCACATGACTATGGCAGGCTATAAAATATGGACCGATAATCTCGTCGCTTTTGTAAAACAGCTGATATCACAGGATAAAGTGGCGGAAAAGGCAGTAAGGCAGGCGGTTAAGAGCAAAAAATATGAAGATTACGATTGCGCGATGGAACTGTTGAAAAATATGAAAAACGGAGCGAAAAAAACAGAATTAAAGAAAAAGCTGGATGCAATTGTGTCGTATTTGACGCTGTAGGGAATGATGGAAATGAAGAAAAAATTATATTTTGGATTATCCACTACGCAGACTATTTTGCTGGGATTTCTGCTGGTTATCCTGATTGGCAGCGTGCTGCTGTCGCTGCCGGTCAGCGCCGCGGACGGAGAGGCGGTCTCCTATATCGACGCCCTGTTTACGGCCACGACATCCATCTGTGTGACCGGGCTTGTGACACTGCCTACCGTGTCGGCCTGGAGTCCCTTTGGCCAGGCGGTCATACTGGTTCTGATCCAGATCGGAGGACTGGGCGTAGTGACGGTGCTTTCAGGACTTTTAATCGGACTCCGGCAGAAAATCGGCATAGGGGAGCGGATGCTCATTCAGGACTCATTTAACTTAAATACCCTGTCCGGCATGGTGAAATTTGTAAAAAAAGTTCTCCTGGGAACCTTTATTATCGAGGGGGCAGGGGCGCTTTTGTACATGACGGTGTTTGTGCCGGATTACGGCGCGCGGGGAATCTGGATTTCCCTGTTCAACTCAGTATCCGCTTTCTGCAACGCGGGAATGGATATTATTTCTGAGGACAGTTTATGCAGATATGCATTTAATCCTGTGATTAATATAGTGACGGCGCTGCTCATCATTCTGGGGGGCATCGGTTATATTGTCTGGTGGGACGTGATCCGTGTGGTCCGAAGCGCGAAGCAGAAGAAATATCGGATTTTCAGAAGCCTGACGCTGCACAGCAAGATCGCGATTTCCATATCGGCGCTGCTCATTGCAGCGGGAACCGCAGTGTTTTTTATTCTGGAATACAATAATCCGCAGACGATGCAGGCGTATACTCTGCCGGAGAAGCTTCTGGCGTCTTTGTTTCAGTCCGTGACCACGAGGACGGCCGGGTTTGCCACGATTCCCCAGCAGAATCTGACCGACGCGTCGGCTGTATTTTCGGTGCTTCTGATGTTTATCGGCGGCTCGCCGGTGGGCACGGCAGGAGGCGTCAAAACGGTCACGGTGGCCGTGCTGATCGTGTTCGCTTTCGCGGCGATTCGCAATAAGGAGGACGCGGTGCTATTCCAGCGTAGCATTCCCCGGGAGATGGTCAGCAAGGCGGTGGCCGTTGTGAGCATGTCCTTTATCATATTGTTTGCGTCTACGGTTCTTCTGACGGCGGTTACCGGCGCGGACGCCCTGGACGCCGTGTACGAGGCGGCGAGCGCCACGGCGACGGTGGGTCTTTCCAGAAATCTGACGCCCACGCTGAATATATGGGGCAGACTCATTATTATCATAACTATGTATCTGGGCCGGGTGGGACCGATTTCACTTGTGATTGCTTTTCATACGAGAAAGGAAAATACCAGCGTGGTGAAGCATCCCGCGGAGAAAATAAGCGTGGGTTAAAAACATAGATAGATTCAGAGGAGGAGAAAAATGGGCAGTAATAAATCCTATGCCGTGTTCGGGCTGGGCCGGTACGGAACGGCAGTGGCGAAGGAACTGGCGGAAAATGGGGAGGAAGTGCTGGCTGTCGATATGGACAGCGATATCGTCAACGCCGCAATCGCGGATATTCCGTATTGTCGGTGCGCAGACGTCACGGACGCGGAGGCGATCCGCCAGATGGGCATAGCTAATGTGGACGTGGTCATTATCGCTATGGCGTCCAATTTGGAGGCCAGCGTGATGGCGACGATGCTGTGCAGGGAAATGGGAGTAAAAACGATTATCGCAAAGTGTTCCAATGAAATGAACAGCCGGATTCTGAGCAAGGTGGGGGCGGATCGGGTCGTGATCCCGGAGTATGAGTCGGGCATCCGGCTTGCCAAAAAGCTGCTGAATTTTGGTTTTGAGGATATTATGGATCTCTCCAAGGACGTCTCCATGCTTGAATTGGAGGTGCGGCCGGAGTGGGAGGGGAAGAACCTGATCGAGCTGAATCTGCGGAAAAAATATTCCATTAACGTGGTTTCTGTAATCCAGGGAAATGAGGTCGTTGTCAATATCGATCCAGAGAAGCCCTTGGAGCGGGATATGAGGCTTATTATCGTCGCGAATACGTCGAAGCTGAAAAAGCTGGGCGGCTGAGGCGGCGCGGATGGAAAGGAAGGATTTTTCATGAATGCGAAAAAAGAGGTCAGACAGCAGACTCTGACTGGCGAGCGGGCGCTGTTTCAGGCCCGGGATCTGCTTGTTACGGACTGTATTTTTATGGACGGCGAGTCGCCATTAAAGGAGAGCCGGGATATTGAGCTGAACGGCAGCCTGTTTCGCTGGAAATATCCGCTCTGGTACAGCCGGAATATTGTCGCAAAAAAATGTACCTGGTTCGAGATGGCGAGGGCCGGGGTCTGGTATACGGACCATATTCTCGTGGAGGACGCGGTCATCGAGGCGCCCAAGAATTTCCGGCGCTGCCATGACGTGACGCTGAAAAACGTATCATTTCCCAACGCGGACGAGACCTTGTGGAGCTGCGGGGAGGTGCGGCTGGAGAGTGTAGTGGCGAAAGGGGATTATTTTGCCATGAACTGCCGGGACGTGGAGGCGTCGGATTTTACCCTGACGGGCAATTATTCCTTTGACGGGGCGCGGAATGTGGTCATACGGAACGCGAGAATGCTCTCTAAGGACGCCTTCTGGAATACGGAAAATGTCACGGTGTACGATTCTTTTATCTCCGGCGAATACCTGGGGTGGAACGCGAAGGATCTGACGTTTGTCAACTGCACCATAGAGAGCCTGCAGGGGATGTGTTACATCGACAATCTGGTGATGAAAAACTGCAAGCTGATCAATACGACCCTTGCCTTTGAGTATTCTTCCGTGGACGCGCAGATCGACAGCCGGATCGACAGCGTGATGAATCCGTCCAGCGGAGTGATTCGGGCGGAGGCCATTGACACTCTTATACTGGAGAAGGACAAGGTCGATCCCGGGCGGACGAAGATCGTATGCAGGGGAGACGAGGTTTAGAGGTTGAAGGAGGCGCCGCTATGGAAAATCTGATGAATGTTGCATCTTATATATGTGACAGGTATTTCGATGAATTTAGTTCAAAAATTGACGAAATGAAGCTTCATAAGCTGTTGTACTTTGCGCAAAGGGAATCCCTCGTGCAAAGGAACGAGCCTCTTTTTGACGCTGTTTTTTACGGATGGAAATACGGTCCTATTTTGAAAGAAATCCGAGTGGCATACAGAGACGGGCTGTTTTACAAAACAGTTCCGCAGGATGTGACAGACCGTATTATTCCAGTGATGGATAAGGTTTTCGAAAAATACGCGGGAAAGGATTCATGGAGCTTGAGCAGATTGACTCACGGCGAATATGCCTGGAAAAATTCCCGCATAGGAGTTCCGGATGGCGAGAACAGCGACAGGCCGATGAGCTTGGAGGATATGCGCGTGGACGCGCAAAGAATCCGTGAGAGAAGAAAAATGCTGTCACAGCTTGGATTTTGTTAAAGGACGTGAGATATGAGAATTACGGCGGAGAAAGATATTGTCATATATATCCATGTCTGCTGGTAAGTATAGTATCAGGTTCTTTAAAAATAGCTTAAAAATAAAAAAAACAAAACCTTGTCAATCATTTCCACATATGGTAAGATAATGATGAGTGGAAATCAAGAACATAACGGTGTACCACCCGACACTGTTGCCGCAGTGCCGGGCAAGGCATGGTATCTCACTACCACACAATACAGAATAAATCTGCGATACACACAATGTTATTATACTGGAATTGCGTTTTATTGGCAACTCCCTTTTGCGTTGTGGCGTAATTGAGCGGAAATTCTATGACTCCTTTGGATAAAACGAGGTGTTGGTGTGGACGCATACTGGCACCTCGTTCTTGATTTCCCAATAAAAGATACGACGGCTGGCATTTGAAGGCGGTATATTTTTTTGGGAAACAGTTATTTGGCCGGAAGGCAATCCAAAACAGGAGGAATCAGAATGAAAAGCGTTACATTGAAAATGACCGGGGGAACCGCGGTCAGGAAAGCTACGGCGGTCGTGGCAGCGGCGGCGATGATTATTGTCAGTACGCCTGCTTCGGCTAGCGCGGCAAAAAAGGTTTCTTTGACTCCAAAAAAATTGGAAGTAAAAGTAGGAAAATCAAAGAAACTGACACTTAAAAACAACACGAAAAAGGTGACATGGACTATAGCGTCTGGCAAGAAGTATGTCTCCTTGAAGAACAAGAAGAAAAAAAGCGTGACAGTCGTGGGCAAAAAAGCGGGCAAGGCAAAGGTGCAGGCCAAAGTAGGAAAGAAGAAATATACTTGTACCGTGACCATAAAGGCGAAGAAGTCAAATACGAAAAAGCCGGATGATCCTACTCAGACACCGGGAAGCGAGCAGGATGCTTCAACTGAACAGCCGACTAGTGCGCCGGATGTTACCACATCTCCGACAGAGGAGCCATCCGTAACACCGACAGAATCGCCGATGGAGACGGCTGCTCCCACAGCAACGCCGACAGCCACTCCTACAGAAACACCAGCAGGTTCGACGGGCGGATCGGTGACAACGCCGACAGAAACAGCGCCGGGTGGTTCAGCGACAGAGCCTACGGAAGTTCCCGGAGTGACGGAATCAAGCGCACCGACGGAGACGCCAACAGAATCAGCAACAGCCACTCCGACGACAGAACCCACGGAGACGCCGACAGAATCAGTAACAGCCACTCCGACGACAGAACCTACAGAGACACCGATAGCAGATGATGAGAAAGGAAAAAATGCACAAGACGTTGCAATTCTGAAAAAAATCATCCAAGAGCAGCTCAGCAAACATGCCTATGTCAGCGAAAATCTGAATGCAGATGAGTATGAATGGGATGAAAATGGACGGTTGACAGGATTGTATTGGACAGGAAAAGATTTGAGCGGCAGTGTGGATTTCGGAGGACTGACAGAACTGACGGTTTTGTATTGTGATGGCAATCAGATGCGAGGCCTGAGGGATCTGAGTGTAAGCGCAAACACGAAATTGAAAGTTTTGTATTGTGATGAAAACAAATTGAGCAAACTGGATGTAAGTGCAAACACGAAATTGGAAACATTGCATTGTGCTTCTAACGATTTGAGTGAATTGGATGTTAGAGCAAATACGGAATTGGAAAGTTTGAATTGTTATTCCAACTTCCTAAGAGAATTAGATGTCAGAGCAAATACGGGATTGACATATCTGAATTGTGGTGGCAACAATCTGACCGAATTAGATGTCAGAGCAAATACGAAGTTGGAAAGCTTAAATTGTGGTTCCAACATGCTGGGCGAATTGGATGTCAGAGCAAATACGGGATTGACATATCTGGATTGTGGTAACAGCATGTTGAATGAATTGGATGTCAGAGCAAATACGAAATTGACGTATTTGGATTGTTTTTCCAACGATCTGAGTGAATTGAATGTCAAAACAAATACAGGATTGACATATCTGGGTTGTGTTGGCAACAATTTAAGCGAATTGGATGTCAGAGCAAATACGAAATTGGAAACATTGTATTGTCAGCAAAATCAATTGAGCGAATTGGATGTCAGAGCAAATACGGGATTGATATATCTGGCGTGTAATGACAATCAATTAAGTGAACTGGATGTAAAGGCAAACACGAGGTTGAAAGTGTTGTCTTGTGAGGACAACAAGCTGAGCAGTTTGGATGTCAGTGCAAATACAGCATTAACGTCTTTGAATTGTTGTAGAAACTTATTGGATGAGTTAAATGTACGAGCAAATACGGCATTAGGAGGGTTGAGCTGTTCTGGCAATCAGTTGAGCAGCTTGGATGTAAGCGAGAACTTTGAGTTGTCTTTTTTTACATGTGATAACAATCAGTTGAGAACGCTTGATGTTAGTGCAAATACAGCATTAGATTTTTTTCAATGTTCTAATAACCTGTTGAATGAACTAGTGTACTGTACCGTTGATGTTTAGCATAATTACCAATCCCATTAAAGATTGGTAATTATGCTTGTAGGATACAA
>CANPZR010000053.1 GCA_947589175.1 uncultured Lachnospiraceae bacterium
ATTTGTAAATCAGCTATAATGTTTTATCGGAATGCTCCGATATATAAGGTGTAAGTTAAAAATGCAACACTATATAGCAAAGTGTTGCATTTTTCATTTAAAGGACGCCGCAAAAGCGCCTTTTTCTATTGTTTTTGTCGGCCTTTCAATCTTTTAGTCATTCGCTTTTTCATCGCCGGGATATGCCAGCACGATTTTCAGCAGGCGGATTAGTTCCTCGGTATCTTTTCTGCCGAGAATCTGGAACATTCCCTCGTACTCCCTATGAATCCGGGTCATCATCTGAATCGCCTGCTCCCGACCGGCGTCTGTGATGGACACCAGCACGCGCCGCCGATCTTCCGGATCGGTATGCCGCTCGATCAGGCATTTCCGCTCCAGACTGTTGAGCGTGTCCGTAATCCGACCGGGCACCACATGAAGGTGTTCAGACAGACGGCCGGCGCTCGCGTTGTTCTCCACATAGAGAAGATAGCGCAGAATCCCGTATTCGCCTCGAATGCTGTCAAGTACGGTGCGGTTCAGTTTGCGGTTCAGCAGTTCCGCTAACAGATTGTAAAGTTCTTCGGAAAGATCCTGTTCCGTATTCATATTAACCTCATTTCTAAGCGAACAAGTTCTCTTTGCAATTCTGTGAGCGTTCCAAAGAACTGAAAGTTCTTCTCACAAATTGCCGGAGCGTTTTCGCTTCTCCTTATAATCCAATATATTATAGCGCACTTTTACACTACAAACAACAAAATTTTCCGGCCGGAAATCCCACAGGACAAGAAATTCCGCGAAAATTCTGCCTTTACTTTTCTTCTTGTTTTCGGTATAATTAAGCAAACATATTGTGTTATATAAGAAACGGGGGATATACTTATGGCTATGAACATTATCTGGAAAGACAGAAAGCGCACTCTATTCGGACTGCCGCTTTCCTTTACAAAATATGAACTGACTGAGGATTGCCTCTTTATCAAGACCGGCCTGCTGACCCAAAAGGAGGACGAGGTGCGGCTGTACCGCATTATGGACATTGGACTTACCAGGACGCTCGGCCAGCGGATTTTCGGCGTGGGTACCATACACTGCTCCTCCGGCGACAAGACGCTGGGCGATTTCGACATCAAGAGCATCAAGATGCCGGAAGAAATCAAGGAAAAACTCTCTGAGATGGTCGAAGTCCAGAGAGACAAGAAGCGCGTCGTCAACCGCGAAGTCATGGTAGACCACGGCGAGACGGATCTGGATGACGTGGACGATATCATTTAAAAAAATTGAATCTTACAGGCAGAGGACGACACAGAATCCAATCATCCCCGCCTACATGAAAGCGCCGCGTCACAAACCATGACACGGCGCTATTTTCTCCTATAAATACCTGGCTATATGCCTTGGATGCCCGCCTGTTTCCAAGCTAGACTCTCCCTTTTACAGTCTCCCTATTTTATTATTAGGGCATTTATCAATTCTGATTATACGACTGCAGTTCATCCATCTGGCTGGCGATATTCTCCATCATGCCCATGAATTCCTGCACCAGTTTCACATTGCGCTCACTGGTTCCGCAAGCCTCCTGGGTGCTGGCGCTGATTTCCTCGCTGCTGGCCGACAGGGTGCTCACGCTGTCCACAATCACATTATTTGCCTTAAGAAGGTCGTTCATCTTCTCATTGACGCCTTCGATGTTCTCCACCAGGCTCTCCATCTTGCTGCGGATATCCACAAACCGTCCGTTGGCCTCTTTCGCCAGTTCATTTTCCTTATTGGAAATCTCCACGTTGCCATTTACCTTATTATATACGTCGGTCGCATGGACAGCCAGCTCGTCTAGCAGTCTGGTGATATTCTCGGTCTCCACGCGGGTCTGCTCGGCCAGATTCCGGATCTCATCTGCCACAACGGCAAATCCCCGTCCGGTATCTCCCGCTCTCGCCGCCTCAATACTGGCGTTCAGAGCCAGAAGGTTGGTCTGCTGGGAAATGCCAAGGATAATATCCGTGATACCCCTCACCTCGTCAGAAGTCTTCTGCAGCTGCACGGCCGCCTTCAGCATGTCCGCGCCGTCCGCAATGCTGTTATCAACATTATTCATCAGCTCGGTCATGGCCCGCGCGCCATTTTTCAATGAGGACATCGTCTCCTCGGCAATCGACACGATCGTGCCGGCCCTCACGGATGTAGTATCAATATTCTCCTGAATATTCTGGGTCATAACGGTCTGCTGCCCGATTGCCTCAGCCGTAGACGTAACGCCGATGGACACGTCCGACATGGACTCATTGACTGCTTTCGTGGTAAAGTCAATGTCAAAAAGATTCTCCTTGGCGTTCGTAATAGCGGTGTTCACCTCGCCGGAAACCTCCAGAATCTTCTTGCTGACTGCCGCGTTGCTGTCGGATATAGACATAATCTCCTCGGTGGATTCCTTTACAAAGCGCACGATCAGCTTCATGCCCTGTATCGCCGCCACCGTTCCGAGAATAGAAATAATAACCTCGATCATCACCGTCTCAATCACATCGTCCACTGCCTGAGCCGTCGCCAGTGTCGCAATCGCGCGGATGATATTGGCCGCCAGAAAGGAAAAACCGGAAACCATCACATTCAGTTTGTCCATGGTGAGGACGAACAGAATCAAAAACGGCAGCATGTACGGATATGTCTGGTTGCTGGCGCTCATCAGTACCAGGCATATGTAGAGCACAGAAAACGCGATCGACATAAAGCGGGAGTAAATCTTCTGCCTCGGAAAACGGAAAAACAGCACGATCCCCGCCACGAGAATCACTCCGTTCATAACTAACGGAATCACACTGCTGAACGGGTGAAGATCCGAAAGCATCAGCTGCGAAATCAGCCCAATCGTGAGAAATACAGCAGTGATAATATGCGTCAATAAAATCAGCTTATCTGTACGGTGTAAATGTTTTTGCTCCATATTGCTATGCCCCCTCTGAATATAAAATTTACGCACAAATCCGTGATATCAGGAAATCAAAATACCGTTTCCCCCGACATCATATATATTACTATTATAATACCTAAAATCCCCGTTGTAAATAATTTTCTTGCCCGGTCGGACGCAAAAAGAGAACGCAGCATACAGCGGACGGTTGCGGGCGATATGCTTTCAACTCATCTATCATTATTTGGTTATTCCGGCAGGGACTCATCCAGGCAGAGAGCCCCCCATCCAATACTGTCGTTGGGATAATCGCAAAAGGCGGCCAGGGGCCTCGCTCCCCGGATCAGATACGCCTTGACTTTCTGCCCGAACAGATACGGATCCCGCCCGCGGATGATGCCGTACTCCATGAGCAGGGCGGCGCTGCCGGTCACAAAGGGACACGCCATGGAAGTGCCGGTCTTCACCGTATAGCCGCCCCCCGGCGCGCAGGACAAGATTTCCACGCCGGGAGCCGCCAGATCCGGCTTTACCCGGTCGCAGCACACAAACCCTCTCCCGGAAAAAGGCGCGAAGCTCTCAGTTCTACTGTCGTAGGCTCCCACTGTGACCGGCTTTGCGGATGTGGACGGGATCGTCAGCGTCCGCTCCTGATCCGGCACCAGAAATCCCGTGTCCGAATTGATGCTGCTGCCGGAGGGGAGCCATATATCCGCCACGCCCTCTACGATTTCCACCGGCGTAAAAATCAGCTTCCACACCCCGCTCTGGATATTTTCCCGCAGTCCCTCCGGCAGCAGCTCCACATAAATTTCCTGGGCAAGACTGTAGGGAGAGGGGGTTCCGAACAGCCACAAAATTTCCGTTCCCTCAATTACATAGCGGTAGGCCCCCAGGGCGCTCTCCGAGAGAATGACCGAGGCCCCGGAGGGAGACTGGAGTGTAATAATCATTCTGTCGTTGTAGTTTTTCCAGATCTGGATGCCCAGATTATATTCCCCCGGCGCCACCAGAAACTCCAGACGGTAACCCTCGCTTTCCGACAGCCGTATCCGGGCGTGGCGGGCACGGTTTCCCTCGTTGCCGCTTCCGATGCAGATAACGCTTCGGCCGATGCCCGCCACCGAATCCAGATACGTCTCCAGCAGAGAGGTGCCCCGGTGGGAGCCGTAATTATTGCCATAGCTCAAATTCAGCGCCAGCGGCTCATTTCTCTCTAAGGAAATGCGGACGCAGAAGTCCACGCCCATCATGAGCTCCGCCGTCTGGGGAAATCCGTTCCGCCCGGCTCCTGCGAGCTTTACCACCAAAAGATCCGCCTCGTAGGCGATTCCCCGGTTGATTCCCTGGCTGGCCCGCCCGTTTCCCGCGGCGATTCCCGCCACATGGGTCCCGTGCCCGTTCAGGTCCGACGTGGAAGAAGCGGATCCCGCGCGGAGGATTTCGTTAATCTGCTCCTCGGAAAAATAAGTCCCCAGCGAGTACCCCTCCGGCGGCTGTCCGGTTTTCACCGTCTGATCCCACAGGCCCACCAGTCTGGTTGTCCCATCCTCATTTCTGAAATCCGGATGAAAAATATCGATTCCTGTGTCCACCACCGCCACCAGAACGCCCCGTCCGGTCAGGCTTCTGGGAGAGTTCTGCACCGGGGGGATGCAGGAGGCCAGTTTTCCCTCATACACGGCAAAGGAGAGCGCCTTGGGCTTCTCAATAAATTCCACCTGGGGCATCTGGGAGAGCCTCTCCAATTCGCGCTCCGACACCTCCGCGATGGCGTACCCCCCGTAGAGAGGCGTAATCCGCCCCACTCCCTCCGCCATCTCCTCCATATTTCCCGAATGCCGGACAATGACCTGCCATGTGTCCGCCTCCGAATCGTACCCGGCAGACAGATTTTCACTTTTTTCCCGCAGGTTTTCACTGAGATCCAGGGACAATTCCAACAGATTGTCAAGTTTTTGATTCATTCAGACCCTCGTATCCAGAATTTTTTTATTGCTCCTTGCGCTCATACGCCTTCCTCAGCTTCAGCAGCGCCTTTTTCTCAATCCGGCTGACGTAACTCCGGGATATTCCCATCTGGCTCGCGATCTCCCGCTGGGTCACCTCGGCGTGCTCCATTTTTCCGGGCTTATCCGCTATGCCGTACCGGAGCCGGATAATGTGCTTTTCCCGGTCCGTGAGCGTTTCCTCTATATAATCGTACAGCTTGGATATGTTCTCATCCCGCTCCATCCTCTCCAGGACGTCCTCGTCCACGCTCTCCAGCACATCCAGAAAATTCAGGGTATTTCCCTCGCCGTCGTCTCCCCCCAGGGGCTCAAATAAAAAAACCTCGCGGGATTGTTTTTTGTCGCTGCGAAATGTCATGAGCAGCTCGTTGTCGATGCAGCGGGAAGCATATGTGGCAAGCCGCACGCCCTTTCCCGCCCGGTATGTGTCCACGGCCTTAATCAGTCCGATCGTGCCAATGGATATCAGATCGTCCACGCTGTGATCAAAATTGCTGTATTTCTTTACAAGATAGGCCACCAGGCGCAGATTGCACTCAATGAGAATCCGCCTTGCCTCCCTGTCCCCCTGCCCCCATCTCTCGATGTATTCATTTTCTTCCTCTGCACTCAAAGGTTTTGGAAAAGACTGCATCACACACCTCGGATGAATCACATTACTCTAATCTATGAGATTCATTGTCCACAAGTGCATGGCTACTTCCGCTTTCTTTTTCCCAGATTCTTCCACGGCCCGCCCGGATCCGATTTCCCATTCCCTACTGCCTGCCCGGATCTGATTTTCCATTCCCCACTGCCTGCCCGGATCCGGTTCTCTATTTCCCGCTGCCTGCCCGGATCTGATTTTCCATTCCCCACTGCCTGCCCGGATCCGGTTCTCTATTTCCCGCTGTCCCATCAGGAATCCATATTCAAAAATTCCGACGGATCGAACTCCTGTAGGGAAGACTCCCTCTTTTCCGTATCGGCTAACGGGGCCAGCTTTGTATTCTGAGTAAATTTCTCCGTATTGAACAGAACCAGCACATCCGTGATCGCGTCGTACTGTTCCAGAATATTTCCCATCGCCGTCTTTCCGTACCGGTAATCCACCATGATAATCTGCTCGTAATCCTCCGTCAAAAAAGGGACAAAGCAGTTAGCAAAAGAATCCTTTAGGACGAGCAGGCTCTTTCCGGTCTTAGCGCCTGTGCGGATTTCTATTTTAAACGTATTTTTTGAGAAAAATATATTGTAGCGGTTAAATCCCTTTTTCGCCTCGTCGTAAAAATACAGAGAGTCCGCCTCCGTCTCGCCGTCGTCCATGCGGACGGTTACGCCCTCCTCGCCGGGGGAATGGAACAGCTCCACAGCGTCCTCCGGAACCCGGACGTGCGCCTTGTTGTAGGTGGTTCCGTAAAAATCGTCAAAAACCGTCTCTCTCTCGTAATAGTCAAGCGGGCGCGCCTCGGCCTGCCCGGTCCGCTCCGCCCACGCCTGATACGCGTAGTAAGCTCCCAGCGTGGTCCAGTGATGATCCGTCCGATAGTAAATATATTCCCCCTGATGGGCGTTCATCACATCCCGCAGATCCATGAGAATCTCAGGACTCTGAAGTTTTTTCCCCAGCGCGTCAGTCAGCCCGCTGTAATCCGAAACCTCCGCGAACGCCGGGAGCTTCTCCGGCATCGCGGCTGCCTTGGAGGGAATCAGCAGACAGCTTACATGTTCCTCCCCGTACTCCTTCGTCATGTCATTTAAAAAAGAGGACAGATACTCCACGTTTTCCTGAACCTGCCGCTGATCCGATTTTTCCTCATCGCCATCCGCCGGAGATTTTTCCGTGGAAGATTTTTCCATCGTGGAATTTTCCGTCAGGGAATCCCCGGTCAGAGCGTCATCCATCAGAGACTTTTCCACTAAATACCCGTCCCGTCCGAGATATACGCCGTTGATCTCCTTCTTCCCCTCCGCCGCCTGTATAGCGCCTGAGAGATTCACCCAGCAGTCCCGCAGAAAAAACTGGTCGCTCAGATATGTCTCATATTTTTTCTGAAATTTTCCCTTTAAAAATTTTTTCTCCGTAAATTTTGGCTTTCCGGCCAGCTCCCGGTTCTCCCGGACGGAGTATTCCCTCTCCGGCGCCGCCAGGGAGACGATCGTTCCGCCGAACAAAATCAAGAGGCACACGAAAAACAGCGCCCATGTCGTCTTTTTCACGCTATCCCTCCTCTCAATAATCTCTCTATCGAGCTTATTTTCACATTAATTTCTCTCCACCCTTGCATTCTAAATCTAAAACCGAAAATATAAAAACGGATTATAAGACGAATCTACAAGCATCGCCACGCTGGCCGCAAACAGCGCTGTCACAAGCAGCATTCCCGCCACATCCCGGCGCGCTGTGTCCTCCGGGAAAAGACGGCTTGCGAGCCGCCCGGGCCACGACAGAGAGCCCGCCGCCGCGATTAAGAGCAGAATACCGTTCGACGCCAGAAGAAACAGCGTCTGCCCGTTTGCAAGACCCGCTCCCGCCCGGAAAAACATCGCCTTCATGTAACCGACCGCGTCCGCCATATCCTGCCACGAGAACAGCGCCCACCCGATCATGACAAGCGCCATCGTGTACAGATGCGCCAGAATCCGGGGCATTTTTTCAAACACCGGTTTCCAGAGCAGCTTTTCTATGACGACCAGAACGCCATAGTAGACGCCCCACAGCACAAAATTCAGGTGCGCCCCATGCCACAGGCCCGTGAGCAGCCAGACAATGGCAAGATTGAGCATCTGCCGCCCCAGCCCCCGTCGGTTGCCGCCCAGCGGAATGTAGACGTATTCCCGGAACCACGTCCCCAACGAGATGTGCCACCTTCTCCAGAACTCCGTAATGCTCCTCGATTCATAGGGGTGTCGGAAGTTCTCCAGGAAGGAAAATCCGAACATCGCTCCCAGCCCGATCGCCATGTCCGAGTACCCGGAAAAGTCAAAATAGATCTGAAGGGTAAACGCCAGAATCCCCAGCCAGGCCGTGGCGGTAGTCAGCTCTCCCGCGTCCAGGCAGGACACCTCGTCCCAGAGCGCCCCCGCCTGGTTGGCAATCAGCACCTTTTTCCCAAGGCCCACCGCAAACCGCACAAATCCCCGGCAGAAGCAGGCGACGCTCTCCTTTCTCTCCACGAGCTGCGCCGCCACATCCTTAAAGCGGATGATCGGCCCCGCGATCAGCTGGGGAAACAGGGATACATAAGCGCCAAAGGCAATAAAATTTTTCTGCACCTCGGCGTCGCCGCGATAGACGTCCAGCGTATAGGACATCGTCTGAAACGTATAAAAGGAAATGCCGATGGGGAGCGCCAGGTCGAGCTCCGGCACCGCGATTCCCGTCAGCCGGTGGAAAATCTGCAGGAAGAAATTGCCATACTTGAAAAATCCGAGCAGAAAAAGATTGATTACAACAGAAAAGAGGACGGCTGCCACCGCCCCTTTGCTATCTGGATGCGCGCGATTCCCGGCCGCCCCTTTTTTAAAGTGCGCCACGGCTCGCCCGGCGCAATAATCTACCAATGTTGAAAATAAAATCAATACCACATAGACCGGCTCGCCCCAGGCGTAGAACACAAGGCTGGCAAGAAACAATACCAGATTGCGGCACCGCCTCGGCAGAACATAGTAGGCGATGATTACCGCTGGTAAAAACCGGAATAAAAACAGCAGACTGCTGAAAACCATGGGTCAGACTCCTTACAGTTTTTTCTTGATCGCGCTCTGGCCTTTATTGTTATCCTTCTTTTTGGGAGAAAGAGCGACATACCAGACAAAATTCTTCTTTTTCCCGCACACCGCATTCTTAAAGACCTTTCTTTCCGAGTCAGAGTAGTCGCTCAGATAGTCGCTGCTGCAGTTCGCTTTCTTATATTTCTGAATCGCTTTCAGCAGGCTCTTTGCGCCGGATGCATTTTTCGCCTCCATGACGCACAGGCTGTAAGCCTCCTTGTCGTCGCAGATATATTGTATATTTTTCACCTTGCCTCTGGTCGATGGCGTCAGCGCTCCAAAATCCATGGCGCTTGTGGATGTGTACTTCAGCTTGCTGCTGCCGCCTGCCGCTTTCAGCGCCTCTCCGCAGAGAGTCTTGCAGTCAGCGCTCTTTTTCTCCGTCTTTGCTTCCGCATGGAACCCGGAGCGAACGCCCGTCCCCGGAACCATGCTTGCCATGAGCGCGAGCAAAAGTGCGAACGCTCCCATTTTTCTTGCCCTGTATTTCATATGTCCTTACTCTCCTTATCGGTCCAGTTTTTTGTCAAATTTTCCAACTATTTTCCCGAAGTCCGTATAAACAGGAATCTTCCAGTGATAGCCGTCCCGCTCCGCGTAATCCTCCCGGAGAAATCCCTCGGAATTTTTCAGAAAATCCGTGTAGTCATAATAGGTAAGACCCATTTTCTTCGCCAGCTTCTTTAACTTCTTATTAAAAATGGGAATCTGCTTCATGCCGGGATGCCTTGCCCTCTCCGCTCTGGTCACGGGCGACACCGCGCAGAGGACGATATCCGTCTCCGGGCAGGCCTGCTGTATGCTCTTGATCATGTCCCGGTACTCCGCGATCATCTGATCCGCAGGGCGGTAGTGAATCTCGTTCATCCCCAGCATCATGTAGGCTCTGTAAGGATTCTCCGCAATCAGCTTCTGCAGTCCCGTCTTTCCGCCAAAAATGCGCTTTGTATGGAAAGTGACTGTGTTCAGCCCCCGGTAGGCCACTGTCATCTTCTTAGCGCTCGAGTGCATCTCGGGAAACGCCTGTCCGTAGCCGATGCCCTCGCAGATGGAATCCCCGGCAAACACGATCTTGCGCTTATATTTCTTCATAGTCATAGAAATCTTGGAGGACGGCGCGCTGTCCGAATCCGATTTCTTTTTAGACCGGCACGCCTGCACATAAAAGCGGTAGGTCTTTTTATTTTTCAATTTCTTAACCAGCATCTGGCAGCTCTTCGTCTTCCCCGCCAGCTGGTATTTTTTCCCTTTTGTGTAATATACGCGGTAATACTTCGCCTTCTTATGCTTGTTCCACGTCACCTTCACCTCATGGGTGGAAAAGCGGATCAGCTTCACCCCTGTCACTTTCTTTAATCGACGGAGATTTTCTTCTGAATCTTCATCTGCGGGAAAATCTTCCTCATCGGAAGGATCGTTCACAGAAGGCTCTGTCGGCGTCGGCTCCGATGGCTCCGGCGTCTGGGTAACTGCGGATCCCGTCGATGAATCCAGTCCGAATATCTGCGCCTCTCCCACAGAGGCCTCTCCAGCCAGGGCCTCGCTGCTGAATCCTGCCAAAAAGCAGGCTATGGCTGTCAGCGCCATAATACACTTCTTCATTATTATAAGCCTCATTTCTCATATCATTTTATCTGCAAATGCACATCAATAATAACTATACTCCATCTTTCCATTTCCGTCAAGTTTCGACATTTTATTAATACCATTAAGAATACCATTATTTTATAGCAAATGTGAAAGGCTCCTCGATTTCCCGGATTGAACCGCCGGAAACATCAAACAGTTTGCCCGTAGAACACACGATAGTTTTATTGTGATGGATAAACGCGCAGGCATCATCCGATAGTTCGGTCTGGGCTACAATCTGCCCGTCCCTGGGGGAGGCGAGCAGAATCTTACCCTCAAATACGGTTTCATCGGTCACCTTTCCTTTGTGATACTCCACCCAAAACGCGCATATGAGGTCCTCATCCTCCAGATACGCCGCCTCGCCTCCCAGCTCGCCGCTCTCCCACAGAAGATTTCCGTCATAGTCATAAAACGCCGATTTTCTATTGCCCGGCAGCAGCATCAGCACGCCGTCCCTCGTGCCCACTGCCTTTTTCCACGAAAAGCCGGGAGATGAAATCTCATGCCCGCCGATTCTGGCAAGCTTTCTGCCCAGATGCAGAACATCCGCGCCGTAGGGATTGGGAAAAAGTTCCTCGCCAGTTATCCGTTCCACGGTCTCTCCGCTGCTTATATCCAGAAAATAAATCCCGTCGTTATCACATCTGACCATCACCCGCCTGTCGTCCGCGTCAAACGAGGCGCCGCAGACCTTTTTGTAGTTCATTTTCGACCACAGCACCTCGCCGGTAGACACGCGAATCAGGGAAACGCCCTGCTTCTGGTAGGCGGAACAGACGGCAAGCCCGCCATCATCCGTGACATCGAACGGCCTCGGATTCCGCTGGCACTGCGCCACGAAACGCCCCTTGACCTCCCCCGTTTCCGTGTCGTAGACAGTATAACCAGCCTGACTTTTCAGGGGAAATGTATCCGCCGTCATCAAGAATTTTCCATTTTTAGACGCCTGCATCAGGGTGATCACCTGCCGGACAGCTTTGGCCCGTTCAGGCTCTAACACCTGGCCGGTCTGCCTGTCCAGATATGTAATCTCCAGCTTATTATTCCGCACCTCTATAATATTCTCATCAAAGTTATTAAACCGGACCTCGGCAATCCGCTTGATTTTCGGATTGTTCCACAGCGCCTTCCCGCTCTCGCAGTCATAGCAGAACACGCCTTTTTTGGCAGCGTAGCCTGCCAGAGCCGTCCTTCCGTCCCGGGATATCGCAAAGCAGCACCCCTTGCTGGCAAACTCCGCCTTGAACTGATATACAATCTCAAATTTCATATCAAGCCTTGTGCCCGTATTTAAGAGAACCAGATAATCCTTTTCCTCGGCGTCCTCCGTCCAGTCCGGCACCCACAAAAAGTACCTCTCATCCGCCGAGCCGTCCGTCATGGACTGCGCCAGATGCATCCGGCCGGC
>CANPZR010000054.1 GCA_947589175.1 uncultured Lachnospiraceae bacterium
CTTTGCTTTTACAATAAAATTATAATAAGTTTTGCGGGGAATATCAAGTATTATTTGACTTTGAACTGTTTTCTATTATAATATAAAACAGATGGAGGTTTACTATGCTGGATGAAGAACTGGAAACCTCGTATATAGACCGGGCGCGCCTTCCGGTGGACATGGACAACCTGTTTGAGATCGACGTAGCTGAGTTCGAGAAAATGATGATGATGTACAACTGCGCGATCAAAGAGGTGCAGACCAAATTGCAGGTGCTGAACGACGAGCTGTCTATCACAAGAAAGCGCAATCCCATTGAGTTCATAAAGACGAGGATCAAGAAGCCGCGGAGCATCGCGGTAAAATTGAAGAAAAAGGGGCTTCCCATTACGATTGAGGCCGTCCGGGAGAATCTCAACGATGTTGCCGGGGTGCGGGTAATCTGCGCCTTTATTGACGACATTTACAAGGTGGCTGACATGCTGACGGCGCAGGACGACATCAAGCTGATCCGTACAAAGGATTACATACGAAATCCCAAGAATAACGGCTATCGGAGCCTGCACCTGATCGTGGAGGTGCCGGTATTTTTCTCGGATCACAAGGAGCAGATGCGCGTGGAGGTGCAGATCCGCACCATTGCCATGGACTTCTGGGCGAGCTTGGAGCACCAGGTAAAATACAAGAAAAATGTAAAGGACGCGGAGGAGATCGTGTACGAGCTGCGGGCGTGCGCCGACGTTATCAACCGCACGGATTTTCACATGCAGTCCATCCGCGACCGCATCGTGGAGATTGAGTGAAAACCAATAGGCAATCCAATGAAAATCGAATAATTGAAATTATTTAATTTTGGAAACAACAATACGCGGGGATTCCGCAGGAATGAGGTTAAAATTATGGCAAAAAGAATTGACGGAAAAGTGATTTCAGCGCAGGTAAAGGACGAGTGCAGGCAGCGGGTGGCGGATGAGAAGATCGAGGCCACGCTGGCCGTGATTCAGGTGGGGAACGACCCCGCCTCCACCGTATATGTGGGCAACAAGAAAAAGGCGTGCGAGTACATCGGCATCCAGTCTCTGGCCTATGAGCTGCCGGAGGAGACGACGGAGGAGGAGCTCCTTGCGCTGGTGGAGAAGCTCAATCAGGACGACAAGGTACAGGGGATTTTGGTGCAGCTGCCGCTGCCGCCCCAGATCAATGAAAATAAGGTAATCGAGACCATTTCTCCCAAAAAAGACGTGGACGGATTCCATCCCCAGAGCGTGGGGGCGCTGAGCATCGGCCAGCCGGGCTTTGTCTCCTGCACGCCGGCGGGCATTATCGAGCTTTTGAAGCGGAGCGGCGTGGAGATTGACGGAAAAGAGTGCGTTATCGTAGGGCGCAGTAACATCGTGGGCAAGCCCATGGCCATGCTTATGCTGCGGGAAAATGCCACCGTGACCGTCTGCCACAGCCACACGGCGAATCTGAAAGAGGTCACAAGTCGGGCGGACATCCTCATTGTGGCCATCGGACGGCCGAAATTTATTACCAGGGAGTATGTGAAAGAGGGAGCCGTTGTCATCGATGTGGGAATCCACCGCAATGAAAATGGAAAGCTCTGCGGCGACGTGGATTTCGACGACGTGGAGCCCATCGCTTCCGCCATCACGCCGGTGCCGGGCGGCGTCGGTCCCATGACAATCGCTATGCTGATGAAAAACTGCGTAGAGGCGAAAGGAATCCAAAATTCATGAAGCTGTTTTTTGTTTCATTAGGGTGCGATAAAAATCTGGTAGACAGCGAGAAAATGCTGGCGCTTTTAGCGTCCCGGGGAATCGAAATCACCGCCGATCCCTCCGAGGCCGAGGCCATTGTGGTCAATACATGCGGCTTTATCCAGGACGCCAAGGAGGAGAGCATTGAGACGATTCTCGAGATGGCGCAGTACAAGGAGACGGGGCGCTGTCGGGCGCTGGTCGTGGCCGGGTGCCTGGCTCAGCGCTATTTCGAGGAGATGTCGGAGGAGATTCCGGAGGTGGACGCCGTGGTGGGCACGGCGGCCTACGACCGGATCGTCGAGGCGGTGACGGAGGCCCTTGACGGGAAGAAGCCCCGCATTTTAGAGCCTTTGGATCGATTGCCCGCGGGGATTACCGGGCGTGTGGCCTCCTCCGGCGGCTACGTCTCCTATCTGAAGATTTCCGAGGGGTGCGACAAGCGCTGCACATACTGCATTATCCCGTACCTCCGGGGAAGCTACCGCAGCGTTCCCATGGAGGAGCTTCTGGAAGAGGCGGGGCTTTTAGCGGAAAACGGCACAAAGGAGCTGATTCTCGTGGCCCAGGAGACCACGGTGTACGGCGTGGATCTCTACGGCGAGAAAAAGCTGCCGGAGCTCTTGAAAAAGCTCTGCCGCATTGAGGGCATCCAGTGGATCCGGATTCTGTACAGCTATCCGGAGGAGATTACGGAGGAGCTTCTCGCCGTCATGGCGGAAGAACCCAAGATCTGCCACTACCTGGATCTGCCCATTCAGCACTGCAATGACGAGGTGCTGCGGCGGATGGGACGAAAGACCACGAAAGAGCAGATCCTTGGGACGATTGAAAGAATCCGGGAATATATGCCGGACGCGGCGCTGCGGACGACGCTGATCAGCGGATTTCCCGGCGAGACGAAGGAGCAGCACGAGGAGTGCGTGGCGTTTGTAGAGAAGGCTGGATTTGACAGGCTGGGCGTATTTCCGTACTCGCCCGAGGAGGGGACGCCGGCGGCGTCCTTTGAGAATCCGATTGATGACGAGGTAAAAAGAGCTTGGGCCGACGAGCTCATGGAGGCGTCGGAGCAGGTGGTATTCCGGCAGAATGAAAAATGGATCGGACAGGAGATGGACGTCATAGTGGACGGGTATCTCCCGGAGGACGAGGTCTATGTGGGGCGCACCTACCGGGACGCGCCGGACGTGGACGGATGCGTGTTTTTCCGCTCGGACGGCGAGATTGTCTCGGGAACCGTTCTGACAGTGCGGATTACAGAGGCGGCCGGTTATGATCTGATCGGTGAAGTGAAGGGGGATACAGCGTGAATCATAATCAGATGAATGTACCAAATAAACTGACGATCCTGCGGGTGGCGATTATCCCGCTGTTTGTGGTCGCCATGCTCTGGGAATCCCTTCCCTTTTCGGATTACATCGCCTTTGCCCTGTTCGTGGGCGCCTGCGTCACGGATTTTCTGGACGGGCACCTGGCGAGAAAATATAACCAGATTACCGTTTTCGGGAAATTTATGGATCCGTTGGCGGATAAGCTCTTGGTGTGCGCGGCGCTGATCTGTTTTTTGGCGGACGCCAACTCCGAGATGCCCGTCTGGGCCGTCATTATCATTATCAGCCGGGAATTTATCATCAGCGGATTTCGGCTGGTGGCGGCGGAGAAGGGCGTGACGATAGCCGCCAGCTACTGGGGCAAAATCAAGACCGTCGTGCAGATGATCATGTCCATGCTCCTGATTATTCATTTCACACACCCGATTTTCCGCATTATTGACGCAATATTTGTCTATGCGGCGGTTATACTAACCGTGATATCCCTGATTGATTATATCATCAAAAACCGGGACGTCATGAAGGAAGTGAGATAAAGTTTGAGGCGGGAAGAGAAACTTGTCAATAAACTGACAAATAATCACTATACAATAACAACAGCTGAATCCTGTACCGGGGGACTGCTGGCCGGGACGATCGTCAATGTCAGCGGCTCTTCGGAGGTATTCCACTGCGGCTTTGTCACCTATGCCAATGAGGCGAAGGCAAAGTACGCCCATGTGAGGCCGGACACCTTGGAGCGGTTCGGGGCGGTGAGCGGGGAGACGGCGGCCGAGATGGCCGAGGGCTGCGCGAGGGAAGCAGAAGCTGACGTCGGACTCTCCACGACCGGGATCGCGGGGCCGGGCGGCGGCACGGAGGACACGCCCGTGGGACTTGTGTATATCGGCTGTTATTGTCTGGGACGAGTGAGAGTGGAGCGGCATGTGTTTTCCGGGGATCGGGAGAGCGTCCGCAGACAGGCGGTGGAACAGGCGCTGGATTTGGCAATACGATGTTTGAACGAGGAGTGATATTGTGTTGCGAAGGTTTTTTATGGGTGGGATTCTCATTGGTCTGCTCTTTGTGCTGGCAGGCTGTGAAAAACCGACACAGGAGACGGCTGCCACTCCTGTGCCGACGGTTTCCGCCGAGATAAAAACCATGACCATATATTCTGTCAACACCGACACTATGACGCTGATTCCTGTATCGGTTCGCCGGAAGGGCCAGACGATTTCGGCTTACGGCATTGTGTCGCTGGTGGTTGACAGCCTCAATGACAAGGATATTTATGTGGAACACGTTACCACAAAAGCGGACGGCAGGGTCATTGTGTCATTTTCGTCCAAGGGAAAGCCGGTCAAATACTGCAGCAAAAAGATGGAGCGGCTGATTTTGGACAGCATCGCCAACAGCCTGATCGACAATGTGGACGATTGTGACAAAGTAATTTTCCGATGTGATGGGAAACGATACCGGAGCGACCATTACCAGTTCGGATTCCATGAAATCTATGCTTCGGAATAGCTATGGAAGTGCGGGTAAATGAAAAAAGCAGTAGTAGTGGGCGGAGGGCCGGCCGGCATGATGGCGGCCATCCAGTGCGCGAAAAGCGGTTATGAGGTGACCCTTTTCGAGAAAAATGAAAAATTGGGGAAAAAGCTTTTTATCACAGGAAAAGGGCGATGCAACATCACCAACGCCTGTGATGTTTCCGACCTGTTTTCACAGGTGGTTTCCAACGCAAAATTTCTGTACAGCGCGTTTTACGGCTTTACCAACGAGGACACGATTTCCTTTTTCGAGGATCTGGGTCTGAGAGTCAAGGTGGAGCGGGGAATGCGCGTTTTTCCGCAGTCGGATAAATCCTCCGACGTGATCCGGGTTTTACAAAAAGAATGCCAGAATCAAAAAGTTGTGGTACAATTAAATACAAGAGTTACGGAGATTGCAGCCGAGGAGGGCAAGGTCCGGGGCGTGGCTCTGGCGGGGGGACGCTTTGTGGAAGCGGACCGCGTGATTCTCGCTACGGGTGGCGTTTCCTATCCATCCACCGGCTCTACGGGGGAGGGGCACGCCATGGCCGAGAAGCTGGGGCACTCGGTCCGGGCGCTCAGGCCGGGACTTGTGGGCATGACCGTGAAGGAGGACTATCCGGAGAGGCTCCAGGGGCTTACGCTGAAAAATGTATCGGTAGCGATTACAGAGAAGGGCGGGAAAGCGAAATTTCAGGAGCTTGGCGAGCTTCTCTTTACCCACTACGGCGTCAGCGGGCCGCTGATTTTGAGCGCCAGCAGCCTGTTGGGAGACCGGCTCGGGGAGCGGGAGCTTGCGCTCCACATAGACTTAAAGCCTGCCCTTTCGCGGGAACAGCTGGAAAAACGCGTTCTGAGGGATTTTGAGGAGCGGAAAAATGCCGATATACATAATGCGCTGGGAGCGCTTCTCCCCAAGAGCATGATTCCGGTGATGTTAGCGTACGCGGGCATTTCCCCGGAACGGAAGGTGCGCGAGACGACCAGAGAGGAGCGGAAACGGCTGCTGGAGGGAATGAAGGATTTTACCATGACGCTGACGGGCCTGCGGGGGATGGACGAGGCCATTATCACCCGGGGCGGCGTATCGGTGAAGGAGGTCGATCCCGCCACGATGGAGTCGAAGCTCGTAAAGGGGCTTTACTTTGCCGGGGAGATACTGGATCTGGACGCGCTGACAGGGGGATTTAATCTGCAGATCGCCTGGTCTACCGGTTACGCGGCGGGACAGGCGGAGTGACAGAGACGATTGCGTTGCGGCAGATGAAGCGAGCGTCTGAGTAAAAGAGCGCGGCAGGTCGGACGGCAAATTTTTGAAAAAATTTTATTATAATAATCAGCGGATTTTCCGCGGAAATGAGGTAGAGGGATGAAAATTGCGATTGACGGACCCGCGGGGGCGGGTAAGAGCTCTATTGCAAAGTTAGCGGCACAGGAGATGTCCTTTGTCTATGTGGACACGGGAGCCATGTTCCGGACGATGGCGTACTATTTTATGACACATGGTGTGGATGTGGGGGACGAGAGCGCCGTGGAGGAACACTGCGGCGAGGTGCAGATCGACATCCGGCACGAAGAAGGGGTACAGCACATTTTCCTGGGGGGCGAGGATGTATCTGCCAAGATTCGGGACGAGCAGGTGGGGAAAAACGCGTCCGTCGTGGCCAGGTACGGCGCGGTGCGGACTAAGCTTCTGGAGATGCAGCGGGCGATCGCGGCCAGCCAGGACGTCATCATGGACGGACGGGACATCGGCACGGTGGTGCTGCCGGACGCCGAGGTGAAGATTTACATGACGGCCAGCTCACGAGTGCGCGCCGAGAGGCGGTTTAAGGAGCTGCGGGAAAAGGGGACTGAGTGCGACATCGACGAGATCGAGAAGGATATCATCGCCAGGGACGAGCAGGACATGAACCGGGAGATTGCCCCGCTGAAGCAGGCGGAGGACGCGGTCCTTCTGGACACGTCGGATATGACGATCCCGGAGGTAGTCGCGAAGATCCGGGAGATCGCGGGAGGAAAAAGTGGAGATTAACATGAAAGACAGTCTGGTCGCGCAGAATGGCGCGATTGCGCGAAATCGCACAACAGCGGAGAAAAAGCCCAAAATTGAACTGGCGAAGAGCGCCGGGTTCTGCTTCGGCGTGAACCGCGCGGTGGACACCGTACAGCGCCTGGCCGGCCAGTCCGGGAAAAAGGTGTACACCCTGGGTCCCATCATCCACAATGAAAAGGTGGTGGAGCAGCTGAGGCAGCAGGGGGTCCGGGACGTGGCGGACATATCGGAGATTGACGACCCGGAAGACAGCGTGCTCATTATCCGATCCCACGGGGTCTCTAAGCAGGTCATTGAGGAGCTGGAGGAAAAGGGAATCTGCTATGAGGACGCCACCTGTCCCTTTGTCAAAAAAATTCACGAGACTGTGGCCGGCTACAGCGCGAAAGGGTATACGATCGTGATCATCGGGGACGCCCGCCACCCGGAGGTGCAGGGAATCCTCGGCTGGACGCAGGGAAGGGGCCGCGTCGTCGAGACCAGAGAGGAGGCCGAGGCCTTTTCTGTGGGAGATCCGGAGAACACAAAAGATGCGGAGAACGGGAGAGACCTGGCGGGGGAGGAATTTCCAGAAGCGGAGAAAAGCGATAACTCCGCTGAAAAAGTGTGCGTGGTGGCGCAGACGACATTTAATTACAAAAAATTTAAAGATTTAGTTGAAATTCTCTCCAAAAAAGGTTATGATATAATTGCTGTGAATACTATATGCAACGCCACTTCTACCAGACAGGAAGAGGCGGAGCAGCTTGCGGCCCGTTCCGACGCCATGATCGTCATTGGGGGGACTCACAGCTCCAATTCGCGCAAGCTGTATGAGATTTGTAAAAATCAGTGTGAAAGCACTTTTTTTATCCAGACAGCAGAGGATCTGAAGACGATTCCAGTCAGTTCCTTTGCAAGCCTAGGCATAACTGCGGGGGCATCGACCCCAAATACTATTATACAGGAGGTTGTAGAGGCATGTCAGATAAGAGTTTTGAAGAAATGTTAGAGGATTCACTAGTAACAATCCACAATGGTGAGGTTGTAGAAGGGACAGTTATCGGGGTTAAAGACAATGAGATTATCTTGAACATTGGATATAAAGCAGACGGTATCTTGACGAAACACGAATACAGTAACAATGCCGACATTGACTTGACCGCCGAGGTTAAGCCGGGCGACAAGCTTACCGTAAAGGTCCTGAAGGTGAACGACGGCGAGGGACAGGTGCTGCTCACCTACAAGAGGCTGCAGCAGGACAAGATGAACAAGATTTTCGAGGAGGCTTTCGAGAATCAGGAAGTCCTCACTGGAAAGGTAGCCGCCGTGCTGAAGGGCGGACTGAGCGTCGCTTACGGCGAGGGACGGGTATTCATCCCGGCCAGCCTGGTATCGGATATGTATGAGAAGGATCTGAGCAAGTACCAGGATCAGGAGATTGAGTTCGTGCTCACCGAGGTAAATCCGTACAAGAGAAGGATTATCGGAGACCGCAAGAAGCTCATCGTCGAGAAGAAGAAGAAGATGCAGGAAGAGCTGCTGGCCCGCATCGAGGTCGGCATGATGGTAGAGGGTACTGTGAAGAACCTTACCGATTTTGGCGCGTTTATCGATTTGGGCGGCGCGGACGGACTGCTGCACATCTCCGAGATGTCCTGGGGCAGAGTGGAGGATCCGAAGAAGCTGTTCAAGGTCGGCGACACCGTGCGCGTTATGATCAAGGATATCGCGGATACCAAGATTGCCCTGACGCTGAAGCTGGAGGAGAACAACCCCTGGAAGAACGCGGCTGAGAAGTATCAGATCGGCAGCCTGGTTACCGGAAAGGTAGCGAGGATGACAGACTTCGGCGCGTTTATTGAGCTGGAGGAGGGCATTGACGCTCTGTTGCACGTGTCCCAGATTTCCATCGAGCATGTCGAGAAGCCGTCGGATGTTCTGAAGGTAGGACAGGAGATTACCGCGAAGATCGTGGATTTCAACGAGGACACCAAGAAGATCAGCCTCAGCATTAAGGCCATTGAGCTGGAGAACAGAAAGGCCGCATCGGCTCAGAAGGCAGCCGAGCCGGAGGAAGAGAGCGTAGAAGAGTAAAGATGGCGGATAATTATGAAACCTTTAAAAAAGATTATTTACAGCTGTCGGGACTGGATCTGAGCTCGTACAAGGAGAGCCAGATGAAGCGGCGGATTGACACGTTCATCTCCAAGCACACGTCAGAGGGGTATCACGCCTTTCTGCAGATGCTTAAGGGGAGTTCAGATATATATGACAAGTTCATTACATATCTGACGATCAATGTGTCCGAGTTCTACCGCAATCCCAGGCAGTGGCAGACTTTAGAGGAAATTGTGATTCCCAATCTGATTAAGAAGTTCGGACACCCGTTGAAGGTCTGGAGCGCCGCCTGCTCCACCGGAGACGAGCCCTATTCGCTTGCTATGGTGTTGGGGGAGTTTTTGCCCTTTAACCAGTTTGAGATACTGGCTACGGATTTTGACAACGAGGTTTTAGGGAAGGCCATAAAGGGATATTATTCAGACAAGAGTTTGAAGGAGCTGCCGAAGAAGTACCGCGACAAGTATATTGAGGACGACGGTACCGGCGTTGTGAAGGTGTCCGACAAGCTGAAGAGCTGTATTCAGTTCAAGCAGCACAATCTGTTAAAGGATCCCTATCCGAAGGGGATGCACCTGATTGTGTGTCGGAACGTGATGATTTACTTTACCGAGGAGGCCAAGGACGAGATCTATCACAAGTTCGCTAATTCCCTGCACAAGGAGGGCGTTCTGTTTGTGGGGAGCACCGAGCAGATTATAGGATCGACCAAGTATAATTTTAAAGGTATTCAGTCCTTTTTTTACGAGAGACAGTGAGGAATACAAAAGAGCATTGCAGGATCGCCACCCTGTTTCAGTTTCAGGGTGGTTGATTTTGTTTTTTGTAATATTTAAGAGCAGGAGGTTTGCGGATGAGTGAAAAGGTTGTAATTGCCCTGGACGCCATGGGCGGGGATTACGCGCCGGAGGAGACGGTGAAGGGCGCCATAGACGCGGTGTGGGAGCACCCTCTGGATATCCAGGTGATCCTCGTGGGAAAGGAAGATGAGATCGAACGGGAATTGGGAAAATATGAATATGTGAAGGACTGCATCGAGGTAGTAAACGCCGATGAGGTCATAGACATGGGCGAGGTGCCGACCATAGCCATCCGCGAAAAGAAAAATTCTTCCCTGGTGACGGCCATGCGGCTGGTGCGGGACGGCAAGGCGGACGCGGTCGTATCTGCCGGTAGCACAGGGGCTATTTTAGTGGGCGGCCAGATTGTAGTCGGACGGATCAAGGGGATCAAGAGGCCGGCGCTCGCACCGTTTGTCCCCACCAAAAAGGGACCGTCTCTCCTGATTGACTGCGGCGCCAACGTGGACGCCAGGCCGGAGCATCTGGTACAGTTCGCCCAGATGGGCTCGGTCTATTTTGAAAACACGATGGGCAAGAAAAATCCGACCGTGGGCATCGTCAACATCGGAACGGAAGAAGAAAAGGGCAACCAGCTTGTGAAGGAGACATACCCGCTGTTAAAGGAGTGCAAGGATATCAACTTTATCGGCAGCGTGGAGGCCAGGGATATCGTATCGGGGGGCGCTGACGTCCTCGTGTGCGAGGCCTTTGTGGGAAACGTCATTCTGAAATTTTTCGAGGGCGTGGCGCTCACGTTCCTCAGCAGCATCAAGGAGGGGCTTCTCTCCAGCCTGCGCACGAAGATCGGCGCTGTTCTGATTAAGCCTGCGCTCAAAGGCCTCTTAAAGACGTTTGACACCAGCAGCCAGGGAGGCGCGCCGCTTTTGGGCCTGAAGGGGCTGGTGGTCAAGGCGCACGGCAACTCCAAGAGCGGCGAGATCAAGACCGCCATCTGTCAGTGCATCGCCTTTAAGGAGAACCGCATTGACAAAAAGATTGCCAAGATTATACAGGATTAAAGAGATACGGGACCGAGAGTCCATGCGATTCATGATCGCGTGAAAAAGCATGGTTTTGAGGTCCGCTAAAATGAGATGAAAACGAAGGATAGGGGCCCGGTAGTCATACTGGGCTTGCCGTCTGTTCATACGCAACTCGAATGAGATTTTATTGATTAAGATAGAAAGCGTCCCGGAATGGAGGATCCCATGAGCGAGAGATTAGAGCAGTTTCAAGAAATAATCGGATATCATTTTCAGAATAAAAGCCTGTTGAAGAACGCGCTGACCCACAGCTCCTTCGCCAACGAAAAGCGCTGGAAGTACGAGGCCAACAACGAGCGGTTGGAGTTTCTGGGAGACGCGGTGCTAGAGGTGGTCAGCAGCGATTTTATTTTCCATGAAAATCCTCATATGGAGGAGGGGAAAATGACCAAGCTGCGCGCCAGCCTGGTGTGCGAGATGAGTCTGGCCGAGTCGGCCAGGGAGATTCACCTGGGCGAGTACCTCTACATGGGACACGGGGAAATCCGCACAGGAGGCGCGGGGAGAGATTCCATTCTCTCGGACGCCTTCGAGGCCGTGATCGGCGCCATTTATCTGGACGGCGGCGTGGAGCATGCCAGGGAATTTATCCTGAAATACGTGCTCTCGGATATTGAAAAAAAGCAGCTCTTTTACGACAGCAAGAGCATTTTGCAGGAGATGGTGCAGAGCGTGGACAAGGAGCGGACAAGCATCGTCTATCCTGTGATACGGGAAGAAGGACCCGACCACGACAAGAGCTTTGTGGTGGCCTGTCAGATCAACGGGACCGAGTACGGCACGGGACGGGGACACACCAAGAAGGGGGCGGAGCAGAAGGCCGCCTACGAGACGATCCTGATGATCCGGAATCAGGGGATGAGGAAGGAGAAATAACGGATGTATTTGAAGAGCATTGAGGTACACGGGTTTAAATCCTTTGCCAATAAGCTGATTTTTGAATTTCACAACGGAATCACCGGAATCGT
>CANPZR010000055.1 GCA_947589175.1 uncultured Lachnospiraceae bacterium
AACTCGATTAAACTGCATGTGAAAAATAAATCGATGTCATTTTTCATCTCCTATTTTCCTTTCCCTTAAAAAAGTCAGAGTTTCCAAGGCTTTCGTTGTGTGAAAACTTATCCCGCAACATATCATGTCCCTTTCTCCACTCTCACATCTGCGCAATATAGGCCTCGCAACCCAGCTCATTAAGCTTCTCCGCCTTTTTCTGCACGCCCTCTTTCATTTCCTTTTTATAATCCTTTAATTTCGCGCGCAGTTCATGATCGGACACGGACAGAATCTTAGCTGCCAGTATGGCCGCGTTGGCCGCGCCGTCAATCGCAACGGTGGCTACCGGGATTCCCGACGGCATCTGCACGATAGAATACAAACTGTCCACGCCGCCCAGGCTCTTTGTGTGAATCGGAATACCAATGACCGGAAGGTCGAACAGCGCCGCGCACATGCCGGGAAGATGCGCCGCTCCGCCTGCTCCGGCAATAATCACCTCAATGCCCCGCTCCTCTGCCTTTGTCGCGTAGTCCACAAAAATGTCCGGCATCCGGTGAGCGGAAATAATCGTCATCTCATATTCAATGCCGAATTTCTCCAGCATGTCCGCCGCCTTTTTCATTACGGGAAGGTCCGAATCACTTCCCATCAAAATACCTACTTTTCCCATAAAAAATTCCTCCATTCTAATTGTTTTTTATTCTTTTATTGCATTAGTGCTTCGTTGAGGGCTTCCGTCCCGGGCAGGACAAAACGCCCCTCACGCAATAGTGTAATCGTTTTTCCCTCTTTTGTAAACACCTGAATGTCCCCCAGCTCGTCATAGGGAATCGTGATGTCGGTATGGCAGTTAAAATACGCCTTTTCCGGCTCCGTATTCCGCAGGGCGGAGCACTCGTTTTCCTTGGCGATAATCTCCTTGCCGTCCGGGTTATGCAGCACGACGTCCTCGCTCATGGAATAACAGGTGTCGCCCAGCGCAAAGTGCGGCCCCGTCTTTTCCGCGATGAGAATCGGCAGCTTGGCCTCGATGCCGTAGCGCCGCCCCATCGTATAGGCGGTCGTATTGGTCCCGATGGCAAACTCGCCGACGGGCAGCGTCTCCCGATTATACAGGACATTTTCTTTGATATATTTTTTATTTTCTTCCTCGGTCTCGTAATTGCTGCAGCGATACTCCGTCACCATGCCGTCCTTTAGCACGATTTCCAGATTTTCATAGCGCAGCTCGTTTAAATACACCTGTGTCACATGCAGAACGCCCTCCGTGCCCCTTAGCACCGGGGAGGTAAAGACCTCGCCCACCGGAATATTCACATCTGCCAGGCAGTTTTCAAAATTGGTCTGCCTGTCGGGATCGTCTAGCGCGTGCAACTGAATCCGCACGTCCGTGTGGTTGGCGCCCCGCCCGGTCACACGCACATACTCGCCCTGGTCTAACGCGTCGATCAGCGCCTGCTGTATGCGCTGATACTGCGCGGCGTCCAGCGTATTGACCTTCACCGTGTCCCTGAAAATATCCTCAAATTGCTCTCCGATTTCCGGCATCGGATAGGCGATAATCGTAAAGCTGTATGAATTCTGGGGAATATAGCGGTTCGTGAGCAGAGAAAAATCCCTGCGGTATTCCACCGACAATTTTTCCTGCTCCTTCGTATAGGAGAGGCTCTCTTTTTTGGTCGTCGGCACGAATAATTTTTCCCCGAACACCTCAATCACAGCCGGTCCGGCATAAGCGGCGGCCTCCTCCTTATTTTTCTCATAAATGTGCTCCGCCAGATCCAGACGCCTGCTCACGAACGCCTTGTTCAGATACAGGGCGTCATCGTACCGGTGGTCGTATGGGTACTGTCTGTTGGGCGACGTGCTGGTCACAAAGGAACGCCGGAAAACCGGCTCCAGTCCCATCGCGCGAAACTGCTCCACCGCCGGACGCACCAGCGCCTCAAAGCCGATGTGATAACGGATCTGTACCGTCTTTTTCTGTGACAGGTCAATGCCCGCGATTTCAAATCCCTTGCGATATCCCTCCGTATAGGTCCTCGCCATCTCCGCCAGCGTATTCTCCGGCAGTGAGGATAAAAACCGCGCCATACGGATTTCATTTTCCGTGACATATTCCCCGTACCAGTAGAGATACGCCGGATTGCTCAAATCACTGTCCATCACAAGAGAGCGTATATACGCGCTCTGCCTTCCTTCCGGATTCAGGCGGATGCTTTTCTCCATCTGCTCCTCGTCGTAATCATGGACAAAATAATAAATGGCCTCCTTTAGAGAGCGCGCCTTTTCATCCTCGTCCGTGAGAATGGTGTACACCTGTAAAAACAGCTCCATGCAGTGGAGGAGCGTCTCCTCGTCCTTCTCGTAGGCGGCCGGGATTCCCGACCGGAACGAGGCAAAAAGCCAGCACAGGCAGGTCCCCTCCTGCTTTCCAAAACGCGCCGCGCAAAAAGACGGATTGCCAAAGGATTTCTCGTAGGCGTCTCCCGCGATGCTCCGGTTCAGCCGCTCATTCCACTCCGGGAACCGGCTGTCTTCCGGCTGTGCCTGAAAAACCTCCTCCAGAATGAGGAACATATCGCAGATTTCCAACAGATACTCCCTGTATTTTTCTATGTCGAAAAAATTGTTAGTCTCATTTTTTTCGTTTTTAAATGTGTTCACATCCGTACTCGCATCGGCGGCATCCCGTAATTCCTCCTGAATCTCCCGAATCCTTGCCGTCGCCAGCTCATAGCGTTCTCTCATTTTCGGTCCTCCCTGATTTCCCCCGGCCTGTCCGGCTTTTCCACATGGGGTTCAATATAATGCTCCACGGCGTAGTCCCACAGAGCTTTTGAGCCCTTTGCCGTGCTGCCGTTCCGGCTGTAAATCTGGCTCACCGCCACATCGTGCTCCTTCCAGGCGCGCCCTCCGGACGCGTGGTTGAGCATCGTGGGCTGCACCTTGTCCAACGCGTTGGCAAACCGGGCCTCCGGCGTCTCATTCCTCTCAAATTCTTCCCATAACCCGCGGAAATATGCCTCCTGGTCCGGCGGGAGCAGATGAAAAATCCGGTCGGCCGCCTTCTCCTCCCTCTCGCGCTTCGTGGCGTTGCCCGCCTCGTCATAGGCATAGGTGTCCCCCGCGTCAATCTCCACCGCGTCGTGGATGAGAACCATCGTCATGACCTTCAGCACGTCCACCGGCTCGTTGGCGTGCTCCTGCAGCACCGCCGCCATAATCGCCAGATGAAACATGTGCTCGGCGTCGTTTTCCTTTCGCTCCCCGCCGAGAATATAGGTCTGCCTCCCAATCCCCTTGTTCTTGTCCAATTCCTGTATAAAATTCATCTGCTGTTCCAGACGTGTCATATTGTCCTCCATATTTATAAAAGAAATGAGCAGCACGATAAGCCGAGTTCTGTCGTTGGGTGAACATCTATCTGGACCTGCTGTTGCCAGCAGGCTCTAGCGACCTACCCGAAAGCACGACGGGCCGCCGTATCGCTCTCTGTTCGGTCTTGCTTCGGATGGGGTTTACATGTGCCCTCCCTGTTACCAGAGAGGCGGTGAGCTCTTACCTCGCCTTTCCACCCTTACCGCGGGAAACCCGCGGCGGTTTATTTCTGTTGCACTGGCCTGGGAGTCACCTCCACCGGACGTTATCCGGCATCCTGCCCTGTGAAGCTCGGACTTTCCTCACCCGTTCCCTTTCGTCTGAACGGGCGCGTTCACCTGTGCTGCTCATTTTTTTTCTGATAAATATATAAGCATTAATTTTTGTGCCAATAATTCTAATCAATTTTTCTGCCAGATTTTTCTCATAAATCTTTTCTCAAAAAATTTTATAATTTTTCAAATCGTTAATCAAGAAGAATCCCGCCGCCGATAAACTCCCGCAAAATCGAGTTGAGCGGCACCGCGTGTGGATCCACCGGCAGGAAATAATCCAGAAACTTTAACAATCTCTGCGCCTCGCTGTACTCCGGGCAGTCCTTCGGCACCTGGAACAGCACCGGATCGGCGTACAGCTTCATGGCCGCCAGCTCGTAGATCAGCGCGGAATTAAACATGGCGTCCGCCTGTTCCTGGAACGGGAAAATATTGGCGTTTTCCCCCTCCCGCACGCCGCTCCACATGGAAATCGTCTTTCTGGCGGAATTTCCGCGGGTTCTGGCGTCCCGGATAATCCGCCGGATCATCCGCGCCTCCGTGGTGGGAATCCGGTTGTGGTTGTCCAGATTCAGCGTCGTCAGCGCGCTGATATAAATTTTGTATTTTTCATCTGACGGAATTGAATAGGTCAGCTTGTCATTCAGTCCGTGGATTCCCTCGATTACAAGAATTTCGTCCTTATCAAGCTGCAGGGGCGCCTTGTTGTACTCCCTCATTCCCGTGATAAAATTGTAGGTGGGAAGCTGGACCTCCTCTCCCCTTAGCAGCCGGTTCAGATCCTCGTTAAGCCCCTTGACGTCCAGAGCCTCCAGGCACTCGTAATTGTACTGCCCGTCCGGCCTCTTGGGAGTGTCCTCGCGGTTGACGAAATAATCGTCCAACCCGATGGGATGCGGGCGCAGCCCCAGCGTCTTTAGCTGGGTGGAAAGGCGGTAGGAAAAGGTGGTCTTTCCCGACGAGGACGGCCCCGCGATTGTGACGATCCGGCTTCCCCGATTCGCGATTTCCTCCGCGATATCCCCGATGCGCTTTTCGTGCAGCGCCTCCTGTGTCAGCATCAGCTCCGTAATGCCGCCGTTTACGATTTCCCGGTTTAATTCTCCCACCGAGGAGACGTGGAGCTTTTCGCCCCACTCATTGGTCTGCTGCATGGTCCGGTACAGCTTCATGCTGGGCTTAAACTCCGGCAGCACAAGGGGATTGCTCCTTCTCGGCGTGATAAACACCAGTCCGTCCTCGAACAGCTGCAGCGAAAAATGCTTTAAAATCCCCGTACTATAAGGCATAGCGCCATAGTAATAATCGATAAATCCTCCGAGCCGGTACACGGTCATGCGCGAATTTCTCCGGTACTCGCACAACATGCTCTTTTTTTCCATGCCCAGCTCATGAAATAATTTTTTCGCCTCTCTGGTCGGTATGATTTCCTTCTGAAAACGAATATCTTCTTCCACATATTGGCGCATCCGGTCCTCAATGGCCTTCAGGGAAATCTTATCCAGCCAGTACGCGCCCCCCTCTTTGCCGTCCTCGGTCTGCTTCTCATGGATCCGGCAGAAATACCCCGAATCCAGACTGTACTCCAGCGTCACCTTTCCGATCCGCTCTCTCGGAAGCACCGAGTAAATCGCCTTTAACAAGAGCATGGACATGCCCCGGATATAGGCTCTCGTCCCGTCCTTTTCCTCCGTCGTGCAAAATTCTACCTGCGTGCCGTCCACTACCTCGTGGTACAATTCCTGAATCACGCCGTCGCACCGTCCCACAATAATCGGATAACGGTACGCGTCCTGATATGTACGGCTCAGCTCATACAAGGTCGTTCCCTTATCGCAGGAAACCGACTTCCCGCCTATCGTAATCGTAACCTGTTCCAATTTTCCTTCCTCCTGTTACTCTGTAAATCCATCCGCGGCGCATCCCGCGTCCTTTAACGCGGCGCGCGCACATTCCAGTATATGCAAAAGCTCCGTTGTCCTATTTCTGGCAGCCTCTGTCTCTACGGATTTTAACTGATCTATGATATGTAAAAGCTTTTCACATTCTTTTTGTAAAAATAAAAGGTAGCCAGAATCTCTCTCCCGCGGCAAAAAGCGCCCGTAGCGAAACTCCGTCTCCGTGTAGGGCGGCTCCTCCGGCAGTTTTTCCCGGCGTCTGGCGCGAAACGCCACATAGGGCTTTCCCTCGTCCACGCAAAAGGCCTCCCGCTCGATGCCAAAGCCCTTTTCGTAAACGGTTCTGCGCACCTGCTCCCAGTCCGACTGGGGCTGCAGCACAAGGCAGTCCATAGAAGCGAGCACCTCCGGGCTCTCCGACAGAATCCGGCACATCAGCATCCCGCCCAGGCCTGCAATCAGCGCCGTGTCCGCCTCTCCCGGCTCAAAGCACGAGAGCCCGTCTCCCAGACGGCAACAGATGACATTGTCAAGTCCCCGTTCCCTTATATTTTTTCTTGCAATAGAGAGCGGTCCCTCCCGCACGTCCGCGGCAAAAATGGCTCCGCATCTTCCCGCCTGCGCCAGATAAATGGAAACGTAACCGTGATCGCATCCCACGTCCGCCAGACGGCATCCCTCCGGCACCAGGTCCGCGTTCATCCGCATCCGTTTTGACAGCTCCATCAGTCCAGATAATCCTTTAATTTTCTGCTCCGGCTGGGATGGCGGAGCTTGCGCAGCGCCTTCGCCTCAATCTGGCGGATGCGCTCCCTGGTGACGTCAAATTCCTTGCCCACTTCCTCCAGCGTCCGGGCGCGCCCGTCGTCCAGCCCGAACCGCAGGCGCAGCACCTTCTGCTCGCGCTCTGTCAGCGTGCTGAGCACCTCGACCAGCTGCTCCTTTAGCAAAGTAAAGGCCGCCGCCTCCGCCGGAACCGGCACGTTGTCGTCCTGGATAAAATCGCCCAGATGGCTGTCCTCCTCCTCGCCGATCGGAGTTTCCAGAGAAACCGGCTCCTGTGAAATCTTCTGAATCTCGCGCACTCGCTCTACCGGCAGATTCATCTTATCCGCGATTTCCTCCGGGTACGGCTCGCGCCCCAGTTCCTGCAAGAGCTGTCTCTGCACGCGGATCAGCTTGTTGATCGTCTCGACCATGTGCACCGGAATACGGATGGTCCGGGCTTGATCCGCAATCGCCCGCGTAATCGCCTGTCGGATCCACCAGGTGGCGTAGGTACTGAACTTATAGCCCTTGCGGTAATCAAATTTCTCCACCGCCTTGATCAGCCCCAGATTTCCCTCCTGAATCAGATCCAGAAACAGCATGCCGCGTCCCACATAGCGCTTGGCGATGCTCACCACCAGACGGAGATTGGCCTCGGCCAGACGCTTTTTCGCGTCCGCGTCTCCCTGCTCCATTCTCATGGCCAGGTCTTTTTCTTCCTCCGCCGTGAGAAGGGGTACCTTGCCGATTTCCTTCAGGTACATGCGCACCGGATCCTCGATGCTGACGCCGTCCGGCACCACAAGCTCAATATTCTCCAGCTCCTCCTCCGTCGGCTCGTCGTCCACGTCCAGAATGATGTCGTCGTCCGAATCGCTGTCCGGCACCATCGCCACAATTCCCTTGTTCTCCAGAAACTCAAACACCTTCTCTGTCAGGTCGGGATCCAGTTCAACCCCCACTTTCATAAACGCCTTGTCGATTTCCTCGAAGTCCAGCATATTCTCCTTTTTCTTGGCGGACTCCACCAGGCCGTTCATGACCTCAAGAATCTTCTGCTGTTCCTCCGCATTTGTATTTTTATTATCCATGTTTTCCTCCTGTCCGCCGCTTCCCACGGCCCATATTCTGAATTATAGTGAAATTTTAAGTGTCTGCAGCTTCTTTTTTTCCTCGATCAGCTTCTGTAATTCCGCCAGATCTGTTATGTTCCGTCCCCGCAGCTCAAGGCTGTAGGCCTTGATGCTCCGGACGACCTCGTTGAGCGCCTTTTTCTGCTCCTCGTCCTTGCGCAGTTCTCTCAGTTCCTTATTAAAAATCCCCGCGACGACCGACTGTTCTTCCTTGCTCTCGAACCGGCTGATAATCTTCGCCGGATCCACCTGTCCGGAGCTCTGGTACTGCTCGTACATCATCTCCGCCACCTGCCGGTAGGGCTCGTCCACAAAATCGGCCGCCGACAAAATCCCCTCGGTCTTTTGGAACAGCTCCGGTGTATTGCACAGCCAGGTGAGAAAAATCGCCTGCCTCTTGGCGATGCCGTCCTCTTTGCCGGCCGGCCCCGTCCGATTCTTCTCCCTCTCCCGCCTTCGCTTTTCATAATCGATTCCCGCCATATTCGCGCTGTGGTACGCGGTCAATTTGCGGAAATCCTCCGTTCTCACTCCATATTCCCTGGCAAATGCCTCGATATAATTATTTCTCTCTATCTCATTATCAAAGGTTAGGCATTTTTTCGCCACTTCATTCATAAAACGGGTCTTTGACTCCGGGTCGTTCAAGTCAAACTGGCTCTTGATCTGGTCCACCTCGTAAAAAAAGCTGCTCTTTGCCTTTTTGATCCGCTCCGCAAACTCCTCCGCCGACAGACCCTTCATAAATTCGTCCGGGTCCTTGTAGGGCCTCATGTCGATGACCTTCACCCGGATATCGGCCTCCCGCAGCATCGGAATAGCCCGCATGGCCGCCTTTACCCCGGCCCCGTCGCTGTCGTAGCACAGATACACCTGATCCGTGTACCGCTTTAGGAGCGAGGCGTGCTGGCTGGTAAAAGCCGTCCCCAGCGACGCCACCGCGTTGGAAAAGCCCGCCTGGTGCAGCGCGATTACATCCATATATCCCTCACAGATAATCATGGCCTCCTGCTTGCCGTGGACAAAATTCAGCCCGTAGAGATTGCGGCTCTTGTCAAACACAATCGTCTCCGGCGAATTGAGGTACTTGGGCTTGGCGTCCCCCATCACCCGGCCCCCAAAGGCGATGACCCGGTTGTTCCGGTCCATAATGGGAAACATGACGCGGTTCCAGAACTTGTCATAGGTCCCCCTCTTTTCATCGTATGTAAACAATCCCGTCTCCTTTAGGACCGAATCGTCATATCCCTTGCTTTTCATAAAACGGTACAGCTCTCCGCTGTTCTTGTCCGAATACCCCAGTCCGAACCTCACAATCGTCTCCGGCGTCAGCTCCCGTCCCCGCAGATAGTCGTAGCCGATTTTTCCGCGGTCGGATTTCAGCCTGGCAAAATAATAATTGGCTGCCAGCTTGTTGACCTCCAGCACCGCGTCCCGCAGATCCCTTTTCCGCCTGTCCTCCGCCGACGCGCTCTGCTTCGGCAGTTCCATGCCCGCCTTCTCCGCCAGCTGCTCCAGCGCCTCTAAAAATGTGAGATTTTCATATTCCATGAGAAATGTAATCACATTCCCCCCGGCTCCGCAGCCGAAGCAGTAGTACATCTGCTTCCCCGGACTGACCGAAAAGGAAGCCGTTTTTTCATTGTGAAACGGACAAAGTCCCAGATAATTACTGCCGCTCCTCTTTAAATTCACATAGGAGGATATCACGTCTACAATATCGTTCCGGCTCCGGACCTCGTCCACAAAATCCTCTCCGTAGTACATCTCTCAAAAATCTCCTTCCCGCGCTTCTGTCACGGCCCGCAGTCCGCGTTATATTGGCGATTATGACAGCGGGCGCAGCCACTTTTATTTAATAGCGAGCGAAGCCGCTTTTATGCGAAGCCACTTTTATTCTATAACACCGACCAAGTCTTGGGTATGGTCAGGCTCTCATACTTCATCACCGCGTAGTGGTCCGACATCCCGGCGATAAAATCGCAGACCGCCCGCTCCGCCGACATTCCCCTGGCATGAATCCGCTCCACATACTCTCCGGGCATCTCATGCGGGTTATTTAGATAATATTCATATAAATGGCCAATCATGTATTCCGCTTTGCCCTCCTCGGCCTTGGCGATTGAATTGACATAGACTCTCTCAAACATAAATTCCCGCAGGCCCTTTAGCGCTCCCTCCACTGTCTCGGACAGGACGATGTCATTTTTTCCCTCGCTGTTTTTAATCATGTCGTGAATCAGCGTATTCAGCCTCTCGCGCAGCGTATTTCCCAATATTTTTGTATATTTTTTCGGCACGTCTCCCTCCCGGATTACCCGGCCCCGGATAGCGTCGTCGATATCCGAATTGACATAGGCGATCTTGTCGCAGAGGCGCACGATTTTCCCCTCTAAAGTGGCTGGATTTCCGGCTGTCGAGTGGTTCCGTATCCCGTCCCGGACCTCCTTTGTCAGATTCAGCCCCCTGCCGTTTTTCTCCAGCAGCTCCACCACCCGGACGCTCTGCTCCTGATGGCGGAAACCTCCGGGACAAACCCGGTTCAGCACGCGCTCCCCCGCGTGTCCAAAGGGCGTGTGCCCCAAGTCGTGCCCCAGCGCGATCGCCTCCGTCAGATCCTCATTGAGCCGCAGCGCCTTCGCCACGGTCCTTGCGTTCTGGGAGACCTCCAGCGTGTGGGTCATGCGGGTCCGGTAATGATCGCCCGCCGGCGCCAGAAACACCTGCGTCTTTCCCTTCAGCCGCCGAAAAGACTTGGAGTGCAGGATGCGGTCCCTGTCCCGCTGATACACCGGCCGCAGGTCGCAGGGCTCCTCGAACACGTCCCGTCCCAGAGACTCATCGCTGAACGCGGCATATGTACTTAAAATCTCATGCTCCCGCCTCTCCAACTGCTCACGAATCGTCATAACTCTCTCCAATCCAATCCCTACAACATGCATCTATTTATAAACTACAACTCAAAAAAGGATTTTCCTTTTTATTCCTCACAAAAAGATGCGGATGTTTACTTCCGCGACGGAATGTTCTTCCTCCCGGACGGCTCAAAACTCCATTTTTTCTAGGAAAATGGTTTATCCCAGCGCCACGTCCAGCACCATCATGAGGACAAACCCAAGGGCCGCCCCCACCGTCGCGGCGCGGGTATCCTCCCCGGTCTGGGACTCCGGAATCAGCTCCTCCACCACGACGTAGATCATAACTCCCGCCGCGAACGAGAGAAAATAGGGGAGAACAATCGCCGCCTGTCTTGTGAGAAAAACCGTAGCCGCCGCCCCGACCGGCTCCACCACGCCGGACAGCACTCCGCAGAAAAAAGATTTTCCCCGGCTCATCCCCCGGTTTCTCAGGGGCAGGGAAATAATGGCTCCCTCCGGGAAATTCTGAATGGCAATGCCCAGAGCCAGCACCATCGCCCCCGCCATGGTAATTGGCCCGTCGCCCATCAGCGCCCCGGCAAACACCACGCCCACCGCCATTCCCTCCGGAATATTGTGCAGCGTCACCGCCAGAATCAAAAGAGAAACGCTGGAAATCTCCGCTTCCTGTCCTTTTCCCGCGTGAAGCCTGAAAAAAAGATCGTCCAACAGCATCAAAAACATCACGCCAAACAGGAACCCGGCGGCCGCCGGAAGCCAGGCGGACACGCCCCGGTCCCCGCTCGCCTCTATGCAGGGCAGCAGCAACGACCAGACCGAGGCCGCGATCATGATGCCCGCCGCCGAGCCGAGCAGCAGCTTTTCCAGTTTGCAGTTCAGCGCGTTTTTTATAAATAAGACCATCGACGCCCCCGCCGCCGTCCCCCACAGCGGGATTGTTATTCCCATAATCAGGTTCATGCT
>CANPZR010000056.1 GCA_947589175.1 uncultured Lachnospiraceae bacterium
TGGCGAAAATGATTGACAGATTGCAATTTTTCATATACTATATTGTCTTAGAGAGAAAATCAGAGACAGTTCTGGTTTTGTCACGGGGTATGGCGTAGTTTGGTAGCGCGCACGGCTGGGGGC
Organism: uncultured Lachnospiraceae bacterium; assembly: GCA_947589175.1. Lineage (GTDB taxonomy): Bacteria > Bacillota > Clostridia > Lachnospirales > Lachnospiraceae > Eubacterium_F. The sequence goes on from CANPZR010000056.1 coordinate 124, forward strand.
CGTGAGGTCGCAGGTTCAAATCCTGTTGCCCCGATTATAGCGGCCCGCTCTTTAGAGAGGGGGCGATCGGTACAGGGCGGCGGGATTTTCCCGTCGCCCTGTTTTGGTAAGTGTGCCCAGAGCGGCGCACATTTCTAAATATAGAATGCAGCGCGCATATAATGTGGATCTGCTGATTTTTGCGAAAAATGCTGGCATATTCGTTATTTACGCGCAAGCAATTCAGAATGGAGGTATTTATGCAGAATTTTGTGTACTGTACGCCGACGAAAATGGTATTCGGAAAGGGCGTCGTGGAGAAGCTGGCGGAGGAGCTGAAGCCATTTGGAAAGAAGGTCCTCATGACCTATGGCGGGGGAAGCATCAAAAAGACCGGGCTCTATGACAGGGTAAAGGAGCTTCTGGGGGATTTTAAGGTTTTTGAGCTCTCTGGCATTGAGCCGAATCCCAAGTATTCGACCAGCGTGTTAGAGGGAGTGAAGATATGCAAGGAGCAGGGAATCGACGTGATTCTCGCCGTGGGCGGCGGCAGCGTGCTGGATTGTTCGAAGGCGATCTCGGTGGGAGCCAAGTATGACGGCGAGCCGTGGGACCTGATCACGGGCGAGGTGGCGGCGCAGGCGGCGCTTCCGATCGTGGATATCATTACGATGGCGGCTACCGGCAGCGAGTACGACGCGGCGTGCGTCATTTCCCGGACGGAGACGAACGACAAGGTGGGATATATCGACAGCCATCTGTACCCTGCGGTCTCCTTTATTGATCCGACCTATACGTTTACCCTGCCGAAGATTCAGATGCTGGCGGGCGTGGCGGACGCCATGAACCATGTGCTGGAGCAGTATTTTAACGCGAATCCGAACGATCTGGCGGACGGCATGATGGAGGCGTGCATGAGAAGCCTGATAAAAAATGTAAAGATAGCGGTGGAGAACCCGGAGGATTACGACGCGAGAGCGGAGATTTTTATAAATTGCTCTTTGGCCTGCAACAACATTCTCTCCATCGGGGAGGCGCCCTCCGGCTGGCCGATGCACGGCATGGAGCATGCGCTTTCCGCCTATTATGACATCACCCACGGCGTGGGGCTCGCGATTCTGACGCCGCGGTGGATGAAGCACATTCTCAGTGAAAAGACGGAGGAGAGGCTCGCGAAGTACGGCGTGAACGTGCTGGGAATTGACAAGAGCCTTCCGGCGCGCGACATAGCGGAGAAGGCGATTGAGGAGACCTACGCGCTCTATGAGGGCCTTGGGATTCCGATGCACTTAAAAGAGGTCGGCATCGACGAATCGAGGCTCTCCGAGATGGCGCATCATGTAGCGGAGAACGAGGGTCTCGATCAGTCATGGGTCTATGTCCCGCTGACGGAAGAAGATATTTTGGAAATTTACAAGGCTTCCCTGTGATTTCGCACCCAAAATTGTGCATTTCACACCCTTTTTCTGAATTTGGACGCGCAAATTGCCGATAAATATAAGGAAAGAGAGGATGGGAATGAGCATGAGGATTGCCGTTTGCGAGGATGAGGAAGCAGCCAGGGAGCATCTTGTTTCCCTGATTAAGGAACAACTGAACGAGCTGTCGCCGGATCAGGATATTCAGGTGGCGGCCTTTGCCAGCGGAGAGGAAATGTTGGAATCCGGAGAGGATTTTGACATTTCCTTTCTTGACGTGGAGATGAAGGAGATGTCCGGGCTGGAGGTGGCTGAGCGGATTCGTCAGAAGCAGGGAAAAAAGAGCGTCCTCATTTTTGTGTCGGGGCACGAGCGGTATGTATATGACGCGTTCGATGTGGCGGCGTTCCAGTACCTTTTAAAACCGGTGGAGAGAGAAAAATTCGCCGAGGTATTCGGGCGCGCGTGGAAGGAGGCGTCCGCGGGCGGGGAGCATATTCTGGTCAAGAGTGGGAGCGCGCATAAAAAGGTAAATCTGCGGGATATTTACTATGTGGAGAGCGCCAATAAAAAGGTGATTATTCACACGAAAACGGGCGTGCTGGAGACATATGGGCGGATGGACGAGTGGCAGGAGACGCTGGGGGATAGCTTTTACCGGTGCCACAGGTGCTTTTTGGTGAATATGGAGCACATCGTGTTCTATCAGGCTGACATGGTCCAGATCGTCAACGGTGACGAGCTGATTATGTCGCGAAATAAATATGCGGATTTTGTCAGGCACTTTATGAGATACGCGAAGGAGGGAGGAATCGTAAATGTATGAGAGGGCGTATGCGTTCTTTCTCTTTTTTGTCAGCAGCCTGGCGGGCGGATTGTATATAAGAAAATTTTTTGCCGCGGACCGCTCGCGGAAAAGGCGCTTTTTGATCTGGATGCTGCTCTATTTTGTCTTTCAGTATTTAATTTTGGATAAAATGAGCATCGATTCCCCGCTCTTGGGGCTCGCGAAGGCGGCGACGGACATCTTGATCGTCTTCGGTCTGCTGCTTTTATTGTATGACAGGGAGCTTTTGAAGCTCTTGTTTGTGGCGGTCAGTTTTGTGGCGGGAAAAGAGATTATTAAGTATATTATCATAGTGGTCAGCTACGGTCTGAACGGCCTGGCCTGCGAAGTGCTATCGCACATGGTTCAGAATATAACGACGATGAAGCAGGCGAGAGCGTGGTCGTTTTGTTCGACGTGGTCCCAGTGGTCCGTCATTCTTATTCTGTATATGGCGTTAATGTCCATGTATTTTGCCATAATCAGCAGAAAATTCACGGACAGGGAGCGCCCGTTTCGGATTCAGGAGTACGCGTTTCTGATTTTGCCGAGCGCGACGACGCTGTGCGTCTCCATCACGCTGAAAATGATCTTTGTGTCGGTGGAAAAGGGCGTGACGGTGACGCTGTTCGACAAGGTGCCCGCCACCATGTTCTGGGTGCCGGTAATCTGTCTGCTTTTGCTGTGCGTGAATATCTCGTCCATCACCCTCTTTCAAAAGCTGCTGCAGCTGAATGAGGAGGAGAAAAAGCGCTCGCTTTTGGAGAATCAGACCATTCAGATTCAGCAGGAGTTAGAGGAGATACAGGATATTTACGCCGATATGAGAGGGCTGCAGCACGACATGAGAAATCATCTGGAGAGCATCGCGGCAGTTGTCAGCCGGACGGCGGGGGACACGAAAGAGGAGCTTGCCGGCTATCTGGACCAGATGAAGGGGGCGGTGAGCCGGCTGGATTTTGCGTACCGGACAGGCAATCCCATCACGGACGCGATTCTTCAAAAGAAGGCGCAGGACGCGCGGAAAAAGCAGATCGCCTTCTATGCAGATTTTGCATATCCGGATCGGCATCAGTTCGACGTCTATGACATCGGAATCGTTTTGAACAACGCACTGGAGAACGCCATCGAGGCGGCGGGGCGCACGAAGGGGGCAAAGGAAATCTCTCTGCGCTCATATAAAAAGGGACATTTGTTCTTTATCGAGGTGGAAAATACCTTTTCCGGCGATTTTTCTCTCGATGAGAGGACGGGACTGCCAATCAGCAGCAAAAAAGACGGAAAGCCCCACGGCATCGGACTCGAAAATATACAGAGATGCGCCAGAAAGTACAGGGGCGACATGGACATCACCGTTTCGGGAGAGGGAGAAAAGAGATTTATCCTCACGGTCATGATGTATGAACAGGTATTCAAAAAATGAATAGTGGAAACGCGAAAGAAAGGGCAAAATATTTGTGATTCAAAGAACCGTCTCGCCACATTTGTCACATAAATCTGTTAAATCCCATACAATAAGAATTGAAAAAGTGCTGTCTGAATGATATAATGTCTAAGATAGCGTGCCCGTCCGGAAGGAACAGGGCTCATTTGTGCAGGGAAACGGTATGCGTTTTGTGTATTGTCCGCATTCCGTGACAGTTGCTCCATGAGAGGAAAATCTACAGGAGGCTTATGAACAGATGTATTGTAATACAATTTTGGAGGCGGTGGGGAATACGCCTCTCATCAAACTGAACCGCATGACCGGACCGGAGGATGCGGATATTTTTGTAAAATATGAGGCTGTCAATATCGGAGGCTCGGTCAAGACGAGGACGGCCCTGAATATGATTGAGGAGGCGGAGCGGCAGGGGAAAATCGGACCGGATTCGATTATCTGCGAGCCCACCAGCGGCAACCAGGGAATCGGCCTGGCGCTTGTGGGCGCCGTGAAGGGATATAAGGTCATTATCGTGATGCCCGATTCCGTCAGTATGGAGCGCCGCATGTTAGTGTCCCAGTACGGGGCGGAGGTCGTGCTGATTCACGATGAGGGCGATATCGGGAAGGCGATTCAGGAGTGCAAGGACTATGCCTTAAAGCTGGAGAGGGAGAACCCGGCCGTTTTTGTCCCCCAGCAGTTCGAGAACCCGGCGAATCCGGCGGTTCACTATGAGAGGACGGCGAGGGAGATTCTTGCGCAGATGGAGGGGCTGACTATCGACGGATTCTGCTCTGGCTATGGCAGCGGCGGTACCATTTCCGGCATCGGACGGGCGCTGCGGGAGAAAAATCCGGACGTCCACATCGCGGTCCTAGAGGTGGAAAATGCGCCGGCTCTCTTGGGAGGCCCCATCGGCAGCCATTTTCAGCAGGGAATCGGAGACGGATTTGTCCCGCCCAATTTTGACACGGACATATATGACGAGGTGATTCTTGTGAGCGACGAGCAGGCGCTTGACACGGCGCGCCGGCTGGCGCGGGAGGAAGGGATCCTCGCCGGCATTTCCGCGGGGACCAATGTGTGGGGAGCCATGCAGATTGCCAAAAAGCTGGGCAAAGGAAAGAATGTCGTCTGCCTGGCCCCGGACACGGGGGAGCGGTACTGCTCCACGGTTTTATTTGATCGGAAGTGACTTTTTGACGTCTTCCTCCAGCGCCTTTCTGCGGCGGTGCTCATGGGCGATTTCTTCCTGAATCTCATCGATCCGACGGAAGATATCGAAGATGGCCTCCTGCTCGTTCTGCGGACCGGAAGGCATTTCGGTCTCGCCGCGCTTTTCGATATCCTTTTTGAACAGAGTTTTAAAGATTACCCGCACGGCAGGCTGTATGAAGAACAGCTGGGTGAAATAGGCGAAGGGGAAATTAAAGCACACTAATTTCAGCCAGTTCGCGAGCAGGGTAAACAGATTGAATCCCATGTAATAGGGGTAGTACAAAAAGGCGGCGATCAGGCTCATGGCCGGACACATGATTCCCACGGTCGCGCATATGATAGCGGTCTCGAACATCATGGGGTGGTGCTTGGCGGGGTTGAATATGCGGGAGGCGAGCTTAAAGGAAGCAGGACTTCCGATCAGGTTCTCCAGGGCAAAGGCAAAGCAAAATTCGATCAGAATACACGCCCAGATAGGCAGATACATTCCGAACATGTAAATTCCGCCCTGCTTGTTGATGGCGGCCAGGACGCTGGTCGTCTGGTTGAGCTCCATGAGGGTGTTTCCGTTTACCACATAGAGGCTGTAAAAGACATAGGCGTGTACGGTGATAACGACTGTGATAAAGGCAAATATCATTCTCTGAAATTGATTTCTAGGCATTTTTTTCCTCCATTTTTTCCACATAAAAACACATGCAGCGGCCGGCAAGCTTTTAAACATACTCTGTAATCAGATTTACGTGCCAGGCACTACATGTGTCAATATGTAAATATTTTTATTGTTTCCGGATTGTATATTAACATATTTTTTTAAATAATTCAAGAAAAATTATTGAAAATTGCCTTTGAAATTATCTTATAAATACTCTATACTATGGATATCAGACGCAAGGGGGAAAAGAATGAGAGAGAGTTATCAGAGGACGGTCGCGGCGTGCTTTATCGGATATATTGTGCAGGCGATTGTAAATAATTTTGTACCGCTGCTCTTTGTGACATTTCAGGGCAGCTATCATATTTCACTGACGAAAATAACCGCGCTCATCACGGTAAATTTTCTGGTGCAGCTTGCCGTGGATTTGGTGTCGGCGGGGTTGATTGACAAGATCGGCTATCGCGTTTCTATTATATTGGCGCACGTCTTTTCAGCGACGGGACTGCTTTTGCTCGTGTGCCTTCCCGAAATGCTGCCGGACGCCTTTTTGGGGATTCTGATTTCCGTGGTGGTCTACGCAGTGGGCGGCGGATTGCTGGAGGTGCTTGTCAGTCCGATCATAGAGGCGTGTCCGACGGATAATAAGGAAAAAATGATGAGCCTGCTCCACTCCTTTTACTGCTGGGGGCATGTGGGGGTGGTGCTCATCTCGGCGGCGTTTTTTGCGGTGTTTGGCATAGCGAACTGGCGTGTCCTCGCGGTCGTCTGGGCGCTTGTCCCGATCGGAAACATGGTTCTTTTTGCCCGGGCGCCCATCTACCCGCTGCAGGCGGAGGACGAGCCGGGGCTGACGATGGGGCAATTATTTCGCAGGCGCATTTTCTGGGCGCTGATGCTGATGATGGTCTGCGCGGGGGCGTCCGAGCAGGCGGTCAGCCAGTGGGCGTCCGCCTTCGCGGAGCAGGGGCTCGGCGTGAGCAAAACGGTGGGCGATCTGGCGGGACCGATGGCGTTCGCGCTGCTGATGGGGACCGCCCGGCTGATTTATGGAAAATACGGGCACCGGCTGGATCTCGACCGCTTTATGAAGTACAGCTGTGTCCTGTGCATCGCCTCATATCTGTGCATCGCGCTCGTTCCCGTGCCGGCGATCGGCCTGATTGGCTGCGCGGCGTGCGGATTTTCCGTAGGCATTTTCTGGCCGGGGACTTTCAGCAGGGCGTCGGCTGCCATAAGGGGAGGGGGCACGGCGCTGTTTGCCATGCTGGCCCTGGCGGGCGATCTGGGGTGCTCTGGCGGCCCCTCGGTCGCAGGTTTTGTGTCCGGCGTATTTGAAAATAATCTGCGGGCGGGGATATTGGCGGCGGTCGTGTTCCCGGTTGTGATGCTTTTTTGTATGGTCGGTCTTACAAAGGAGGAGTAAAAGTATATTCTCTCTGGGGCTTGAAAAAATTGAAAAAGCGGGTATAATAAAAGATATTCAGGGAATAAATAACCGAAATATCTTTTATTTGATTGTAATTGTGACAAAAAATGGCTCGTTTGGAAAGAGGATTGCTATGGAGATAGAGATTCAGAGAGATTATTATTTGGAAAAGCTAATCAGGCGCAAGGGAAATGGATTGATTAAAATTGTTACCGGCATTAGAAGGTGCGGGAAGTCCTACCTGATGCGCACGCTTTTTAAAAAGTACCTGATTGAGAGCGGCGTTGATGAAGGACATATAATCGAGATGTCCTTTGACCTGTACGACAACATAGAGTATCGCGATCCGAAGATATTTTACCCTTGGATAAAAGAGAAGATTGAGAACGGGGAGAAATATTATATTCTTTTGGACGAGGTGCAGCTGTTAGATGAATTTGTGAGCGTCCTCAACGGTCTTGCGGACAGGAAAAATTGCGACATCTATGTGACCGGCAGCAACGCGAGGTTTCTCTCAAGAGATATAGCGACGGAATTTGGGGGCCGTGGCGATGAAATTCACATGTATCCATTGAGCTTTTCAGAGTTTATGACCATATATAATGGAAATCGGTATGACGGATGGAACGAGTATATTATGTATGGCGGCATCCCCCTTGTGGCGTTAGCAGAAACGCAGGAGCAGAAAATGATGCTGCTTGACAATCTTTTTGAGGAAATGTATCTCACGGATATAAAAAAGAGAAATAAAATCAGAAATATAGGGGAAATGGGGGCGTTGTTAGACGTGCTGTCGTCGGCAATCGGCTCTCTGACCAATCCGAATAAGCTGCAAAAGACATTTAAGAGCGTAAATCAGTCAAAAATTACGGCGACGACTATCATGAAATATATCGGATATCTGGAGGACGCTTTTTTGATTGAGGAGGCGAATCGTTACGATATTAAGGGAAAATCCTATATAGGGACTCCCTTAAAATATTATTTCACGGATATGGGACTTAGAAATTCGCGCATCCGGTACAGGCAGATGGAAGTGACGCACGCTATGGAAAATGTGATTTATAATGAATTGAGAATACGCGGATTCCGCGTGGACGTCGGGAACCTTACAGTCGTGGACAAGGGACGGGAGGGTAAGCCGGTAAAAAAGCAGCTGGAAGTGGATTTTATTTGCACCAAAGGATTTAAAAAATATTATATTCAGTCTGCGTACACGCTGGGTTCGGCGGAAAAGACGGAACAGGAAATCCGCCCATTTTTAAAAATAAATGATTCCTTTAAAAAAATAGTGGTTACATCCGATACGCCGAAACCATTTTACAATGAAGACGGCATATTGTTTGTGAATATATATGATTTTCTGCTCAATGCGGATTCGCTGGAGCTATAATTGCGCGTCGGATTTCATATGCGACAAGTTGTGGAAGGCAGGTAAGGAAAGATGGAACAGATGAGTCTTTTTGACGACAGGGAGATGGCGGCTCCGTTGGCGAGCCGGCTCAGACCGGACAATCTGGACGAGTATGTGGGACAAAAACATCTGGTGGGAAAGGGAAAGCTGTTGCGCCGCCTGATTGAGTCGGATCAGATTTCCTCCATGATTTTCTGGGGGCCGCCGGGGGTGGGAAAGACGACGCTGGCACGGATTATCGCCGCGCAGACACAGGCGGAGTTCGTGGAATTTAGCGCCGTGACCAGCGGAATCAAGGAAGTGAAGGAGGTCATGAACCGCGCGGAGGCCAGCCGCCGCCTGGGGATCCGGACGCTTTTGTTTACCGACGAGATTCACCGCTTTAACAAGGCGCAGCAGGACGCGTTTCTGCCCTATGTGGAAAAGGGGAGCATAATTTTAGTCGGCGCCACGACGGAAAATCCCTCATTTGAAATCAATTCGGCGCTTTTGTCGCGCTGCAAGGTATTTATATTGAAGGCGCTGTCGGAGGAGGATCTGCTAGAGCTGCTCCGTCACGCGCTGAAAAGCCCGAAGGGGCTCGGCAATATGCAGATTGCCATTGAGGACGCGCATCTGTCCGCTATCGCCCGGTTTGCCAACGGGGACGCGCGGACGGCGCTGAACACGCTGGAGATGGCGGTGTTCAACGGCAGGATGGATGAAAATGCCGTGCTGTGCGTGGACGAGGAGGTCCTGGCGCAGTGCATGAACCGCCGCTCGCTCCTCTACGACAAGAACGGGGAGGAGCACTACAACCTGATATCGGCGCTTCACAAGTCGATGCGAAACAGCGATCCGGACGCGGCTGTCTACTGGATGTACCGGATGTTAGACGGCGGGGAGGAGCCGCTCTATATCGCGAGGCGGCTGGTCCGCTTTGCCAGCGAGGATGTGGGAATGGCGGATTCGCGCGCGTTGTCCGTGGCGGTGGCGGCCTATCAGGCGTGTCATTTTCTGGGGATGCCGGAGTGCGACGTTCACCTGGCGCACGCGGTCGTGTATCTGGCTATGGCGCCCAAGTCCAACGCCCTGTATGTGGCGTGCGGAGAGGTAAAGGCGGATATTAAGGAGATGCCCGCCGAGCCGGTTCCGCTGCACATCTGCAACGCGCCCACGAATCTGATGAAGGAGCTGAATTACGGCAAGGGCTACCAGTATGCCCACGACACGGAGGAAAAGCTGACGAAAATGAAGTGCCTTCCGGAGTCGTTAGAGGGAAAGCGGTATTACCGGCCTGGCACGCAGGGAGAGGAAAAACAGGTGAAGGAGCGGCTGGAGGAGATTCTGGAGTGGAAAAGTCAGTGAGATGGAATCCACTTCCCCGTGAGATAGTGAATGGAAAAGAGGAAGAACAGCACCACATTATGGGCAATCATGCAGGCCCACGCCGCGATGAGGCCGTATCCTAACAGTTGAGTGCAGATGAAGGTGCCGGCAATCCGGACGCACCACATACCGGTGACGTTGTAGATAAAGGGCGGGACGGTTTTTCCCACGCCCTGCATCATGCCCTCCAGGACGATGGGGACGCCGTAAAAAGGCTCGGAGACCGCCACCATGCGAAGAACGGTGGTTCCCAGGGCGATGACTTCCGCGTCCCGTGAAAACAGGTGCATGAGGGATGGGGCAAATAAAAACAGCAGGCCGCCGGACACGACCATCAGGCCCACCTCTAACGGAATGACCGACCGGGAGAGGCGGCGGAGCTTCTTCTCGTCCCCGGCGCCGAAGGCGTTCCCCGCCAGCGTGGCCGCCGCCGTCTGCATGCCCCAGCCGGGTATGTAAAAGGCGGATTCTACCGTGTTGGCGATGGTGTGGGCCGCGGTGGAGATTTCGCCCAGGGAATTGATCATGGAGGCGAAGGCCACATAGCCGGAGGAAGTGGCAAAGCGCTGCAGCATATTGGGAATCGCTACCCGCATACAGGGCTTTAGAATCTGAAAATCGGGGCGGATGCTCCGGCCCTTAGGGGAGATTTCCGGGTGCCGCCAGAGCATGAACGTGATGGCCGCGCCGCCGAAAGTATAGGCGATGGCGCTGGCAACGGCGGCTCCCTCAATGCCCCAGCCTGCGCCCGGAATGGTGAGGGAAAAGCCGAACAAAGCGAGAGAACGCGTGGGATATATAAGGAAAAAATTCAGCGCGATATTGATGATATTTACGATAATGCTGATGCGCATGGGCGTCTTTGTGTCCCCGGCGGCCCGGAGCAGGGTGCCGAAAATCATGCTGGCCGAGCGGAACAGCATGGGAGTGTACAATATGAAAAAATACCGGGAGGCCATGTCCTGGATTGAGGCGTCTACCTGCATCCACACCGGAATCCGGCGGCAGAGCATTATGGGAATCAGGGTAAAAACGAGCCCGGCTGCCAGGGTTACGCTGACGGCCTGGGCCGAGGCAGATCTGGCCCGCTCTTTTTCCCCCGCGCCCATGGCCTGGGAAATATAGGCGAGAAATCCCACACCCAGGGCGGACACGGTTCCGCCGATGAGCCAGTTGACGGTTCCGGTAGCGCCCACAGCCGCCGTGGCCTGAGTGCCGAGAGAACCCACCATGGCCGTGTCGATATACTGCACAGCGGTCTGGGCGAACTGCTCCAGCATGGTGGGCCACGCCAGGGACAGAATGGCAAAGAGCAGAGTGGGGGATTTTTTCTTCATACCGGAAATCTCCTTGGGAAATAAATTTTTGCAAAATATTTTTTC
>CANPZR010000057.1 GCA_947589175.1 uncultured Lachnospiraceae bacterium
CGTCTACTCCTTCTGCATGTGTCCGGGCGGGTATGTGGTCAACGCCTCCACGGAGCCGGGTGGCCTGGCTGTAAACGGCATGAGCGACGCCGCACGGAATTCGGGCAATGCTAACAGCGCCATTGTGGTGTCCGTGGCCCCGGCGGATTTTGGGGGAGAGGGTCCCCTGGCGGGGGTGGAATTTCAGCGGAAATGGGAAAAAGAGATGGCCGGTCTGTGTCCGGGAAAGATTCCGGTGCAGCGGTACGGAGATTTTGTCCGGAACCGGGAGACGGAGAAGTCCGGCCGCATAGAGCCCTGCGTGAAAGGGCGGTGGCAGTATGGCAATCTTCGGAAAGCGTTGCCAAATTTCGTGCAGGATGGTATAATAGAGGGAATGGAGCAATTTGACAAGAGAATCGCGGGATTCGCGGGAGAGGACGTTCTTCTCCTGGGAATTGAGACGAGGACGTCCTCTCCGGTCCGAATTGAGCGGGACGACGATCTGGCCAGCCTTTCCGTCCGGGGGATGTATCCCTGCGGCGAGGGTGCCGGGTACGCGGGGGGAATCATGTCGGCCGCCATGGACGGGCTCCGCGTGGCCATGAAAATACAGGAGACATTACAGGAGAAGCATCATGCGTGAACATTTGAAAGATAAAAAGAGGATCGTATTTAAAATCGGAACTTCGACTCTGACCCACCCGGAGACGGGGCGCCTGGACCTGGTGAAGATGGAGAAGTTCGTCCGCATTCTGACGGATCTGAGCAACCGGGGAAAGGAGATCGTGGTGGTGTCATCGGGAGCCATCGCGGTGGGGCGGCAGGCTTTGGGTCTGCCCGGCCGGCCGGAGAAGCGGTCCGAGAAGCAGGCCTGCGCGGCGGTGGGACAGAGCCGTCTCATGATGGTGTACCAGAAGCTCTTTTCGGAGTACAATCGGCACACGGCCCAGATCCTCATGACCAAGTTTACCATTGTCAACGACACCAGCCGCCACAACGCCCAGAGCACGTTCCGGGAGCTGTTGGACATGGGGGTCATTCCCATTGTCAATGAAAATGACACGGTGGCCACCGACGAGCTGGACATTCTGCATCTGGGAGAGAACGACCGACTGTCGGCCGTCGTGGCCGCCATTGTGAAGGCGGACCTTCTGGTGCTGCTCAGCGATATCGACGGGCTCTACACCGACGATCCCAACAAAAATCCGGACGCCAGGCTGATTCCCTATGTGGAGCGCATCACCGACGAGATGTTGGAGATGGCCAAGGGTCCGGCGACCGATCTTGGCACCGGGGGGATGAGTTCCAAGGTGAACGCCGCGGGCATCGCCAACGACGCGGGGGCGGACATGGTGATTCTCAATGGGGCGGACATGGAGAATATCAACCGCCTGTTTGACGGCGAGGAGATCGGAACTCTCTTTATTGCCCACAAGACCAGGCATTTTCATTTAAAAAATTATATAGACAATGGAGGAAGTCCGGATGGATCAGAGAAAAATTGACCGCATCAACGAACTGTATAAAAAGCAGAAGGCGGGCACTTTGACGGCGGAGGAAAAGGAAGAACAGGCGGCGCTTCGGGCCGAGTACATCGCCCTGGTGCGAAACAACCTGCGACAGACGTTAGAGCACACCTCCATTCAGGAGCCGGACGGGACGATCCGGAAGCTGCGGAGGAGAGATACGCATTGACGGAATCTGAAAAACGAGACGTCGAGTGCCTGTCGAGAAATCTGGAACAGAGCAAAGGAGAGATTCTCATTGACTGATTATGAACGGATCAATAGCGAGAGGAAAAATATACGGTGCGTGACGATGGGGAAACGAGATGATATTCCATCGCAGTTTCGCCAGATTCTGTCCGATGAGATCTGTAAAGAGCTCCTCCGGATGGAGTGGTACCGGGAGGCGGACGGGATTCTGTCCTATGCCTCCGCCTTTTCCGAGGTGTATACAGATTCATTTAACAAGAGAGTGATCGAGGACGGAAAGCAGCTTTTTCTGCCCCGGACGTGGCCGGGGACCGGGCGCATGGAATTTTATCCGGTGACGGATCTTGCCCAGCTGCGGTACGGCTACAAGGAGATCCGGGAACCGGCCGTCGAGGGTCCGGCGCTGTTTGAGGACGGCGGGTACGAGGGCCGCCTGCTGATGGTGATGCCGGGAGTGGTCTTTGACGGCGAGGGGAACCGGCTGGGATACGGCGGCGGCTATTATGACCGTTACCTGTATCGATTTGGAACCCATATCCGGCACCGGCTCATGATTGCCTATTCCGTCCAGCGGGTGGAGAAAATCCCGACCTGCGGCTGGGATAAAAAGCCGGATTTGATACTGACGGAGCCGGACGAGGAGCGATTACAGAATTATTTTGCGAGGATGGCGGAGCTGGAAGAGGCCCGCTCGGAAAAGAGGAAGAACATGGAATTAGAGGAAATTGGAAGGCGGGCGAAAGAGGCGTCCCGCCACATGAACTGTCTGGGAGTACGGGATAAGAACCGGGGACTTATAGCGGTGGCGGAGGCCCTTACAGGCCAGGCGGACCGCATTATGGAGGCCAACGGGGCCGATGTGGAGACGGCGAAGGAGGCGGGCATGAAGGCGTCTCTGTTAGACCGCCTGACGCTGACAAAAGAGCGGATCGGCGACATGGCAGAGGGGCTTCGCCAGGTGGCGAACCTGGCGGACCCGGTGGGGGAAGTGCTGTCCATGAAAACGACGCCCCAGGGGCTTCAGATCGGGAAAAAGCGGGTGCCCTTAGGGGTGATCGGCATTATTTACGAGTCTCGCCCTAATGTGACGGCAGACGCCTTCGGGCTCTGTTTTAAGACGGGCAACGCGGTGATTCTCCGGGGCGGACGGGACGCCATCCACTCCAACACCGCCATCACCGAGGTAATCCGGGAGGCGCTGGCGGGGTGCGGGCTCTGCGAGGACGCCATCCAGCTTCTGACGGACACCTCCCATGAGACGGCGGAGCAGTTCATGCGGCTGAACCAGTATGTGGACGTGCTGATTCCCCGTGGGGGAGCCGGACTGATTCGGACGGTGGTGGAAAAGAGCACGGTGCCGGTCATCGAGACGGGAACCGGAAACTGCCACGTCTATGTGGACGAGACGGCGGACATTTCCATGGCGGTAAATATTATAGAAAATGCCAAGACCCAGCGCTTAGGGGTCTGCAATGCCTGCGAGTCCCTGGTGATTCACAGCGCGGCGCTGGAGAAAGCCATGCCCGCCATCGGGGAGATGCTCGTGTCCCACGGCGTGGAGATCCGGGGGGACGAGCGGGCGAGAGCCTGCTTTGAGGGCATGAAGGAGGCCTCGGAGGAGGACTACGGGACGGAGTACCTGGACGCCATTATCTCCGTAAAGACCGTGGACTCGCTGGAGGAGGCTATTTCCCACATCAATAAATACAATACAGGACATTCCGAGGCCATCGTCACCTCGGATTACGACAGCGCCATGAAATTTTTAAATGAAATCGACGCGGCGGCTGTGTACGTCAACGCCTCGACCCGGTTTACCGACGGATTCGAGTTCGGCTTCGGAGCCGAGATCGGCATCAGCACCCAGAAGCTCCACGCGAGGGGACCCATGGGATTAGAGGCGCTCACGACTACGAAGTTTATTATTCTGGGGAACGGACAGATAAGACAGTAAAAAGCCGCTGAAGCGGCAGAATGAGAGGACACATGAAAACAATCCGAGATGGGCTCCGGATGGCCCGGCTGTTTGTGCGGCTTGTGTGGGAGATGTTCCGGAACCGTCCAAAACTAAATGATGACCTGGAGAATAATTTTCTTATTTGCAAAAAAATATGCCAGAAGGTCGTCCGGGCGGCAGGGATCGAGATGAATGTCAGCTACGCCGAGCGCGTGCCGACGGACAAGAAGTTTCTCATGGTATCCAATCACCGGTGCTTTTTTGACGTGGTGTTTCTGCTGGCGTGTTTAGAGGAACCGGTCAGCTTTGTGGCGGCCAAGGAGCTGTGGCATTATCCGCTGCTGCACCGGTATCTGGATTCCATTTTCTGCATCGCCTTAGACCGGAATCCGTCCGGCGTGTCGGACTTGAAGTCCGACATCATGAGCATGAGGGAGGCTCTGATGCAGAGAAACGTCGTGCTGTTCCCGGAGGGGGAGTGTTCGTACTATGAGGAGAAGATGCAGCCGTTCAAAAAGGGAGGATTCCTTGGCATAACCGGCATGGACGTCAACATCATACCGGTCTTTCTCAAAATCAATGAGATACACAATATAGGACGATGGATGATTCCCAAGGGAGAGGTGGCCGTCTATGTGGGCAGCGCCTTCCAGCCGGAAAAGGTAAAAGAGCGGGGAAACAGGGCCGGCCGGATGGCGGCCTACGCTCAGCGCCGGGTGGAGCAGCTGCAGCGGGAGGCCTCCGGGGAAGAAGCGTAAAAAGGGGTGCGTAAAAGGCAAAAAAGAAGTGGTTTTTTTTGCCTGGCTGTGATATACTTTTAATAACTATTGATACAGAAATGAAGGGGCGTGTAAAAAGCCACTCGGAAGTGCTGTTTTTTTTACACACAATAAGCCGCCTGGAGATGGAGGAGTGTATGAAAAAGGAAAAGAAAGAGAAGAAAAGCACGGATAAGACAAAGAAAAACGAAGCTGGGAAACCAGAAAAGCAGAAAAAGCAGAAAAAGCAGAAAAAGCCTGGCAGGAAAAACAGGCAGAATATGCGCGAGAAGGAGGAAAAGGTGAAATTTTCCATACGTTTGGAGATTGTCGCCATCACGATGATTCCTCTTATTATTCTGACGCTTATTGTGTCCGCGTTCTGCTATAACGCCATCCAGACCAGCATGGAGAGCGAAGTCCTTACCGGTTTGAAGGACCTCTGCTACAGCCTGAGCGCTACATACGATACGCTGGATGATGGAGCGTATACGCTGGAGAAGGATCAGTTTATGCTCAAAGGCGATTACCAGATTACCAGAGACCAGTCCATGGTGGAAAATCTGAAAAAGCAGTCGGATGTGGACTTTAATGTATATTTTGGAGATACTGTGAGGGCCACGTCCCTTACAGACCATAAGACAGGCGAAAAGATTACAGGCACGCAGGCTTCGCCGGAGGTCATTGAGAAGGTGCTGAATCAGGGAGAAGAGTACGGCAGCAGCAGTACCGTGGTCAATGATTGGGAATACTACGGGTATTATGTTCCTCTGACCAATCCGGGCCGTGAAATGGCCGGCATGATTTTTGCCGGAAAGCCCAGCGCGGATATCAACCGGGAGATTCGGGCCAAGACGTTTAAGATTATCATAGTGGCAATTATAGTCCTCATCATTGCGGCTGTGGCAGTATTTATTATAGCTAACCGGCTGGCCAGCGCGGTGCGCCGGGCGGAGAAGCTGATTGTGGCGCTGGCGAGGGGCGAACTGAATGTATCTATTGACAAACGCCTTCTGAACAGAAAAGATGAACTGGGTCTTATGACCCGCTCGCTGGGGGGACTGACGGACAAACTCCGGGATGTCATGCAGAATATCAAGCACTCTACCGATGTGCTCACCGTGGCAGGCGGAGAGCTGAATCAGTTTGCGGAGAGCACCAAGAGCACCTCTGATGAAATCGGACGGGCGGTGGGCGAAATTTCCGCGGGAGCCATTACCCAGTCTGGAGATATTGACAACGCCATGGGCCATGTAGATGATATGGGCGATGTGATCAAGCAGATTGTGGCCAAGGTGGAGACGCTGGCGCGCACATCCAGCAATATAGACCGGGCTAAGGAAGAGGCGGATGAGATTATTCAGGAGCTGACGGATACCAGTGAGCGAACCTTTGACGCAGTGAATCGGATTGCGGACCAGGTAAGGATTACAGACGACGCCGTGTCCCAGATCGGCGCTTCCGTGTCGCTGATTTCCTCCATTGCCGAGGAGACAAACCTTCTCTCCCTGAATGCCTCCATTGAGGCGGCGAGAGCCGGAGAGGCCGGCAAGGGCTTTGCCGTGGTGGCTTCTGAGATCCAGAACCTGGCGGACGAGTCCAACCGCTCCGCTGCCAGCATTGCGGATGTCATTGAGACCTTGTCTGTGGAGTCCAAGAAGACAGTGGACGCCATGGAAGCCATCCACGACATACTGAATGAGCAGAAGAGCAAGCTTCTGGAAACAAGAGAGAAATTTGCCAGCGTCAGCGACGGCATCCAGTCCTCTCTCAGCGAGATTCAGGAGATTCGGAGAGAGTCGGAGAACTGTGATAAGGCCAGGGACAATGTGACCGACGTGATCCGCAACATTGCATCGACGGCGGAGGAGAACGCGTCCGCCACCGAGCAGACGACCGCGTCTATGGAAGAGCTGAACTCCACGATGGAGGTTCTGGCCGGCAAGTCGGATGAATTGGGCGAGCTGGGACGGAAGCTGAACGAGAACCTGACGTTCTTCAAATTATAAAAAGCATAATGCAAAGGCCAGAGCTTTCGCCTGCAGACGGGAATTACAGGATTCTGGCCCGGCATCGAAATATATTAGGAGGCAACTTTGATGAAGTCATACGGTGTAAATGAACTGCGGAAGATGTTTTTGGAGTTTTTTGAGGGGAAGGATCATCTCGCCATGTCGAGCTTTTCCCTCGTGCCGCAGAACGATAAGAGTCTTTTGCTGATCAACGCGGGGATGGCGCCGCTGAAGCCCTATTTTACCGGACAGGAGATTCCGCCGAGAAAGCGCGTTACCACCTGCCAGAAGTGTATCCGGACGGGCGATATTGAGAATGTGGGAAAGACGGCCAGGCACGGCACGTTTTTCGAGATGCTCGGAAACTTTTCCTTCGGCGACTATTTTAAGCGCGAGGCGATCGCATGGTCGTGGGAGTTTCTGACGGAGGTGCTGGAGTTCCCGAAGGACCGCATGTATTTTTCCGTCTATGAGGACGACGACGAGACGATTGATATATGGAACAAGGAGATCGGCATAGAGAAGGAGCGCATCTACCGCTTCGGCAAGGAGGACAATTTCTGGGAGCACGGCGCGGGACCCTGCGGCCCCTGCTCGGAGATTTATTACGACCGGGGCGAGAAGTACGGGTGCGGCAAGCCGGACTGCCATGTAGGATGCGACTGCGACCGATTCATGGAGGTCTGGAACATCGTATTTACCCAGTTTGAGAACGACGGCGAGGGGAATTACGAGGAGCTGGAGAACAAAAACATCGACACCGGCATGGGCTTAGAGCGTCTGGCTACGGTTATGCAGGATGTGGACTCCATTTTTGACGTGGACACGATTAAGGCCATCCGCGACAAGGTCTGCGAGTTCGCCGGCGTGACCTATGGGGACACGCACCGGAACGACGTTTCTATCCGCGTGATTACCGACCACATACGGTCTGTGACATTTATGGTATCCGACGGCATCACCCCGTCTAACGAGGGACAGGGGTATGTGCTGCGCCGCCTGTTGCGGCGGGCGGCCCGTCACGGAAGGCTTTTGGGAATTCAGGGAGAGTTTCTGGCGAAGCTGAGCCGCACCGTGATCGCGGAATCTCAGTCGGCCTATCCGGAGCTCGCGGACCGCGAGGAGTACATCTTAAAGCTCATCACTGTGGAGGAGCAGAATTTTAATAAGACGATCGATCAGGGTCTCACGATTCTGAATGATATTATGGACGACATGGAGAAAAACCAGAAGAAGGTTCTCTCCGGCGACGACGCGTTCAAATTATACGACACCTATGGTTTTCCGCTGGATCTCACCATTGAGATTCTGGAGGAAAAGGGATTTTCCGTGGATGAGGACGGGTTCCAGAACGCCATGGAAAAACAGAAGAAGATGGGACGGGAGTCCCGCGAAACGACCAATTACATGGGGGCGGACGTCACGATTTACCAGTCCATCGACGCGGCTGTGGAGAGCCGTTTCGTGGGATATGACAGCCTGACCCATGAATCGGATATCACGGTGCTCACGACCGCGGACGCTCTGGTGCAGGAGCTGCGCGCGGGCGAGGAGGGGACAATTCTCGTGGAGGAGACTCCGATGTACGCCACCATGGGCGGCCAGGTGGCGGATACCGGCGAGATCGTCACGGACAGCGGCAAATTCTCGGTAGAGGACGTCATCAAGCTGCAGGGCACGAAGATCGGCCATGTGGGCCGGGTGACCGAGGGCGTGATTCGCGTGGGACAGCGCGCCGAGCTGACGGTCAACGGGCGCCAGCGGAATCTCACGGCCAGCAACCACAGCGCCACGCACCTTGCGCAGAAAGCGCTTCGGATGGTGCTGGGAAATCATGTAGAGCAGAAGGGTTCCTATGTGGACCAGAACCGCCTGCGCTTTGACTTCACTCATTTTACTCCGATGACGCCGGAGGAGATTAAGCAGGTAGAGGATATTGTAAATAGAGAGATCCAGGAGGCCCTTCCGGTGACAACGCGGGAGATGTCTTTAGAGGAGGCCAAAAAGACGGGAGCCATGGCTCTCTTTGGAGAGAAGTACGGCGACGTGGTCCGCGTGGTGCAGATGGGAGATTTCAGCTCCGAGCTGTGCGGCGGGACCCATGTGGAAAATACAAAGGATATATCGGCCTTTAAGATCATATCGGAGAGCGGCATCGCGGCAGGCGTGCGCCGGATTGAGGCTCTGACGGGCGCGGGACTTCTGAACTATTTCGAGCAGATGGAGGAGCAGCTCATGGCGGCGGCTTCTTCCCTGCGGGTAACTCCTGCCGACGTGCCGGCCAGGGTGGCGTCGCTTCAGGATGAGCTGAAGCATATGCAGAAGGAAAACGCGAAGCTGAAAGCGAAGATCGCCAAGGACGCGGCCGGAGATGTGACAGACGGGGCCGAGGAGATAAACGGAATTCACATTCTTGTAAAAGAATTGAAGGATATAGATATGAATGAAATGCGTGATCTGGGTGACGAGACAAAACAGAAGCTGGGGGATGCGTATATTCTGTTTGTCAGTGAGAGAGAGGGAAAGGTAAATCTGATTGCCATGGCCACAGACGGCGCCGTCAAGAAGGGCGCGCACGCCGGCAATCTCATCAGGCAGGTAGCTCAGGTCGTGGGCGGCGGCGGAGGCGGACGCCCGAATATGGCACAGGCAGGAGGGAAAAAACCAGAGGCTATTCCAGAGGCACTAAAGAAAGCAGTTGACATCATGCAGGAGCAGATCCAGCAGTAAGGAGGGTATGGAATGAAACAGAAGAAGCCAGCAAGTAAGAACAACAAGGAAGAACAGAAGCGGATCAAGGCGGAGAAGAAGGAAGCAGCCGCCGCAAAAAAAGCGGAAGCATCCGCAAAAAAAGCCGAGAAGAAGGCAGCGGCCTCCGCGAAGAAAGCAGATGTTTCCGCGGAAAAAAAGGCGAAAGCCACTGAAAAAAAAGCGACAGCAAAGCCGCCGAAGGACAAGATCAAAAAAGTAAGAGCCAAGAAAGTGAAAGCGGCAAAGGCGAGCACCGAAAAGACTGGAGCCGTAAAGAACATATCAGGCCGGTTAAAGAGGGCGAAGGCCGGGAAGCCGGACGCCCAGGGCAGTTCCATCAACTTTTTCCAGCGGATGGGATTTAAGATTACAGCGTTAGTGGCGGCGGCAGTTATTCTGGCGTCGGTGATTTCCATGCTCATTGTCATACCGAGCACGATCAACGTCGTGACGCAGACGGTGAAAAACGAGCTGAGGAGTATGGTAATGGCCTATTCCTCTCAGATCAACGCCCGCCTGATCGATCTGAGCGGCGTGATTTCTTTTGACGGGTACGCCAATATGCTCCAGAATCTGAAAATCGAGGGCACCGAGTCCTCCTACGCGTTTCTCGTGGACAGCTTCGGCACGGTGAAATACCATCCGGAGGATGAAAAGGTAGGACAAAAGACAGACAATCAGGTCATTGCCCAGATAGCGGAGCGGGTTCAGAACGGCGAGACGCCGGATCCGGCCGTCGTGGAGTATGAGTACAACGGCAAGACGGAGTTTGCGGGTTATCAGGTGCTCTCGGACAAGAGTATTCTGGTGGTCACGGCGGACAAGGCTGAAATTCTGAAAAGCGTCACAACTATGACGTGGCTGGGAGTGATCGGAGCCATTGCCATCTCGGTGATCTGTATTTTAATCGGGTGGTTCTTTACCCGGTATCTGGTGAAGCCGATCCACAAGCTGATCGGCGTGATTGACGAGACGGCGGACTTAGATTTTACGGATGATACAAAGACAAAAGCTATCGCAAAGAGAAGCGATGAGATCGGCGCCATCGGCAAGGCCGTCAGCGGCATGAGAGAGAAGCTGCGCAGCATGGTAGCCGATATCCAGGAATCCAGCAGCAAGATTCAAAACGACGTGGTGCGCGTGCGGGAGGTCAGCAACAAGATCCGCGAGGAGTGCATGGACAACTCCGCCACCACAGAGGAGCTGGCAGCCGGCATGGAGGAGACGTCCGCCACGACCGGCACGATCAATGGAAACATAGACGGCATGAAGGGCGGAGCGGAGGATATTCTGAAGCTCTCGCAGAGGGGCGTGGCCCTGTCGGATGAAATCACGGAGAGAGCCGTGTCGCTGAAGGAGTCCACCAACGTGGCCACCAAGAGGACCACGGAGATGTACGGAACAATCAAGACCCAGGCGGCCAAGGCCATGGAGGCGGCGGAGAGCGTGGGACGGATTAACGCCATGACGGATTCGATCATGCAGATTTCCTCGCAGACCAGCCTTCTCGCGCTGAACGCGTCGATTGAGGCGGCGAGAGCGGGCGAGGCGGGCAAGGGCTTTGCCGTAGTTGCCTCGGAGATCGGCAAGCTCGCCAACGAGACGTCGGATTCCGTCACCAACATCAACAATATCGTGGCGGAGGTCAATGCCTCCGTGGCGGAGATGGTGCGCAGCATGGAGGAGACCACCAAATTCCTCGAGTCAGTGGTATTGAAGGATTACGACCAGTTCAAAGAGGTGAGCGTTCAGTACAACAACGACGCGGATGTGGTAAAGACCAGCATGAAGAACGTGGAGGATTCGGTCAACGAGCTGAACAACAGCATTGCCATGATTGCGGACGCCATCAACGGCATCAATTCCACCATCGACGAGTCGGCGGTGGGCGTTACGGATATCGCGGAAAAGACCGGCAACGTAGTAGAGGAGACGTCGGAGAACGCGCAGCTCGTAAAGGCGTGTGTGGAATCCGTGGAGAAATTAAACGAGATTGCCCGGAGATTCAAGATCTGACAGAAAAAGGA
>CANPZR010000058.1 GCA_947589175.1 uncultured Lachnospiraceae bacterium
GTCCCGGATCTATCACAGGCTCTATCGAGAGCGGCTGATCCGTGGCGTGTACCGGGACCGGGTGCGTCCGGTGCTTGTGAACAACTGGGAAGCCACTTATTTTGACTTTACGCAGGAGAAAATCGTATCGCTGGCGGAGACGGCGGCGGAGCTCGGTATTGAGCTTCTGGTGTTAGACGACGGGTGGTTCGGCAAGAGGGACAGCGACAACTGTTCTCTGGGGGACTGGACGCCCCATCCGGGCAAGCTGCCGGAGGGGTTAAAGGGCCTGGCGGAAAAGGTGCAGCAGGCCGGCGTCCGCTTTGGGCTGTGGGTGGAGCCGGAGATGGTCTCCGTGGACAGCGATCTGTACCGGAGTCACCCGGACTGGTGCATCCACGCCGAGGGGCGGGAGCGGTCGGAGTGCAGGCAGCAGCTGACGCTGGACTTGAGCCGGGACGAGGTGTGCGAGTATTTGATTGACACGCTGCGCGGCCTGTTGGAGAGCGCTCCGATTTCGTACATAAAATGGGATATGAACCGTCACATGAGCAATCTCGGATCCCCCGCCCTGCCGCCGGAGAGGCAGCGGGAGCAGCCCCATCGCTATATGTTGGGGCTGTATCGGGTCATGGAGGAAATCACGAACGCGTTCCCGGAGGTGCTTTTTGAGAGCTGCTCCGGCGGGGGCGGACGGTTCGATCCCGGTATGCTCTACTACATGCCCCAGACGTGGACCAGCGACGACACCGACGCCGTGGAGAGGCTGTACATCCAGTATGGCACCAGCCTTGCCTATCCGCTGTCCTCCATGGGCGCCCATGTGTCGGCTGTGCCCAACCACCAGTCCGGCCGCGTGACGCCGTTAAAGACAAGAGGGGACGCGGCCATGAGCGGAAATTTCGGTTATGAGCTGGATCTGACGTCGTTCTCCGCCGAGGAGCGGGAAGAAGTAAAAGAGCAGGTCGCTTTTTATAAGGAAATCCGGGAACTGATCATGGAGGGGGATTTTTACCGCCTTCTGAGCCCGTTCGAGGGTAACCGGGCGGCCTGGATGGTCCTCTCCCGCGACAAAAAAGAAATATTTGCGGCCTGCTTCGGCGTTATGGCGGAGGTGAATCCGGCTACAAGGCGGGTGAAGCTGCAGGGACTGGACCCGGAGGCGACGTACCGGGACCGGGAGGACGGCCAGCGCTACGGAGGCGACGAATTGATGGAAATCGGCCTTGCCGTGGAATTTCACGGGGACTACCAGAGCCGGGTATGGCGCTTGGAGCGGGTCGGCTGACAGGAAATTATTGGAAAGAAATAAAAAATAAAAGTTGTTAGATTTCATTTCTTTCGTTATAATGGAAATACAGATACCATCAGGAGCATATTTAGAAGGGATGGAAGGATGTCAGATTTTGATACGATACAGGTCGGCCGGGGCGAGGCTTTTCCTCTGGGAGTGACAAAGAAGGGAGACGGCGAGATCCAGATCGCCGCGTGGCACTCAGGGATTGGAAACTGCCAGCTACGCATTTACTCGGAGAATAAGACCGTGAAGAAAATACGCATGTACGGCAGAGAGGATATCGGATTCGGGGATATCTTTTCCGTGTCGCTCCGGGGCGAGGGCGTGGCGGAGCTTCTGCAGGGATTGGAATATGAGTTTGTCTCGGATGGGAAGGTTCTGCCGGATCCATTCGCGAGGGCGGTTTCCGGCCGGGACCGGTTCGGACGAAAGGGCGGAAAGGTCAGGAGTCGCTTTGTCTTGGATGAATTTGACTGGACGGGGGAGGACTGGGTTCGGCTGCCCGCGCGGGATATGGTGCTGTACCAGTGTCATGTCCGGGGATTTACCAGGCATAGCAGCTCCGGCGTGAAGGCGCCCGGCACCTTTGCGGGACTGCGGGAGAAGATTCCGTATCTCAAGGAGCTGGGGGTCAACACTCTTTTGCTGCTGCCGGTCTATGATTTTGACGAGTGCATGCGGGATGAGAACGGCGTGGAGCTGGGCCGGGTCAACTACTGGGGCTACGGCGGCGACGCCTATTACTTCGCGCCCAAGGCCAGCTACAGCAGCTGCCCGGAGAATCCGGGGGCGGAGCTTAAATCCATGATCAAGAGCCTGCACCAGAACGGCATGAATGTGATTCTGGATATGTATTTTACCGGGCTGACGCCGGAGGTGATTTTGGAGTGCCTCCGCTATTACGCCCTGCAATTTCATGTGGATGGTTTCCGCATCAATCAGGACTGCATGGAGACGGCCTGGCTGCGGCGGGATTCCGTGCTGTCCCATGTGAAGATCATCGGGAACGGATGGGCGGACCAGCCGGGAGATGAGGGAGCGGAGTCCATGCTGGAGATGAACGACGGCTTCCTCGTGGACGCAAGGCGCTATCTGAAAAGCGACGAGGGGCAGACCGAGCATTTTTACCACCGGTTCAAGGAGCAGAGAAGGGGCGTGGGCCTCATTCACTATATTACGCAGAACAACGGGTTTACCCTGCGGGATCTGATTTCCTACGACGTGAAGCACAATGAGGACAACGGGGAGAAGAACGCGGACGGAACCCAGTACAATTACAGCTGGAACTGCGGCTTTGAGGGACCGAGCCGCCGCAAGACCGTGCTGCGCACCAGGGAGAAGCAGGAGAAGAACGCCTTTGTCATGCTGCTTTTGGGCATGGCCTCGCCGATGATTCTGGCGGGAGATGAATTTGGCAATTCGCAGAAGGGGAACAACAACGCCTACTGCCAGGACAATCTCATTACCTGGCTGGACTGGCGGCTTTTGGAGAAAAATAAAGAGACCTTTGAATTTGTAAAGATGCTGCTGCGGTTTCGGAAGAATCATCCCCTCTATCACAGCGACAGGATGCTGACGGGGATGGACTCCAAGGGACTGGGCGCCCCGGACGTGTCCTGTCACGGGACTGAGCCGTGGGTGGCGGATTTTTCCTATTACAGCAGAGAGCTGGGAATTATGTACTACGGCAGCTACTTTGAAGACCAGACATTGTATTTTGCCTTTAACTTCCACTGGGACAGCCACGACTTTTTCCTGCCGGGCATAGAGGCCGGGCGCAGGTGGGAAGTGGCTATCGATACCTCCGGCCAGGGAGTCGGCGAGATCGTGGAGAAAAAGGCGTATAAGATGGCCCCCCGATCCATCGCCGTATTTAAGAGCGGGCCGGAACAGGCTAAGAAGGAAAATAAGAAAAAGAGCAGAAAAAGGGCGTCCGGGAAATGACCCCGAACGCCCGGATTTTCCGGTTGTCGACACAGGGAAGCCCCTTTTAATAATCGTGGTTTTCTACAATGGGATCGAATAGATCCAGGGAGCAGTGGCTGTCAGACGTAAAGTGCCTGCATGTGACGCAGGATACGTCGGTGTCGCCGACCTTGTTGGTGCATTTGCAGCAGTCCTTTACGGAATAGGAGCTGCAGTGTTTTGCCACGTCTCTGTAAGTCTGTTCATCTGCACGCATTTGTTTTCCTCCATTTGCTTTGTGTTAATCATGACAGAATTAGTATTTGCACTCAGGGAGATTTTATTCAAATGATCGTATTAAAAATTGAATCGGTAAAAGAATTTATGGCGGCGCTGTTCGGGGGAGATCTGTTCGACCGGTTCCATGTGACCGGGTGCGAGGTGACGACCTTCGCCGCGTTTAAGACCGACGGAAGGCTCCACGAGGAGTGGCTCGACACGGACGAGAGGCAGCCGGACGCAAGCGGACTGGTCCTGTGGCGCCAGATCAAGCCCCACATATATTCCCTGATCCGGGGAAAAAAGAAGCCTCTGAAAATGCTCATAGACTTCTGCCACTATATGCCGAACGGGGACGCGGGCTCGCTGCGGATCCAATTTGAAAAGGACGAGCTGCACCTGTACACCGGCTATATGCAGAAGGAGTTCTCGCTGGATAAGAGCGCGCAGGAGAAGTGGGATGAAAATTGCGAGGCATTTATACGGAAAAACAAAATTGTTAGCACTCATCTTAAATGAGTGCTAAATTTTTCTTGACAATCGCTTTTCGCCGTATTATTATGGTATCAAGGTCTTGAGAATCCCAGAGAGGGATGGACCGGATATTATCTGAGTGAACGATAGGAGGTCTTTATAATGACAAAGGAACAGGGAAGTTTAGCGATCAATTCCGAGAATATATTTCCGATTATTAAGAAATGGCTGTATTCCGACCATGACATCTTCGTGCGCGAGGTGATCAGCAACGCGTGCGACGCCATCACCAAGCTGAAGAAGCTGTCCATGATCGGCGAGGCCGAGCTGCCGGACGACTACAAGGCCAAGATTGAGGTAGAGGTCAGCCCGGAAGACAAGACGATTTCTTTCCGGGACAACGGCCTGGGCATGACGGCGGACGAGGTGAAGGAGTATATCAACCAGATCGCTTTTTCCGGCGCCGCAGATTTTTTGGAAAAATATAAGGACAAGGCCAACGATGAGCAGATTATCGGGCATTTCGGCCTGGGCTTTTATTCGGTATTTATGGTTTCCGATTCGGCGGAGATCCGCACTCTTTCCTATAAAGAAGGGGCGGAGGCCGTTCACTGGGAGTCGGACGGCGGCCTGACTTTCGAGCTGGGGCCCGACGACCGGGATACGGTGGGCACCGAGATCATCCTGCATCTCAACGAGGACAGCTATGAGTTCGCCAACGAGTACCGGGTGCGGGAAGTATTGGAGAAGTACTGTTCCTTTATGCCGGTGGAGATCTTTTTGAAAAAGACAGGGGCCGAGCCGGAGTACGAGACGATTCCCAGCGAGGAAGTGACCGAGGAGGACACCGTCATTGAGGAGATTGTCGAGGAGCCGAAGAAGGACGAGGGAAAAGACGGCGAGAGCGAGGACGGCGAGAAAGCGGAGCCGGTCAAAAAGACCAAGATTTTAAAGCGCCCGGTATCTGTCAGCGACACGACGCCGCTGTGGACCAAGCATCCGAACGAGTGCACCGAGGAGGAGTACAAGACATTTTACCGCAAGGTGTTTAACGACTACAGGGAGCCGCTGTTCTGGATTCACCTGAACATGGATTATCCGTTTAACCTGAAGGGAATCCTCTATTTCCCGAAGGTAAATCTGGAATATGAGAACTTAGAGGGCGTGATTAAGCTCTACAACAACCAGGTATTTATCGCGGACAATATTAAAGAAGTGATTCCGGAGTTTCTGATGCTCTTGAAGGGCGTCATCGACTGCCCGGACCTGCCGCTGAACGTCAGCCGGAGCGCGCTGCAGAACGATGGATTTGTGAAGAAGATTTCCGATTATATCACCAAGAAGGTGGCGGATAAGCTCACCGGCATGTGCAAGACCGACAGAGAGAATTATGAAAAATACTGGGATGACATCAGTCCCTTTATCAAGTTCGGCTGCTTAAAGGATGAGAAATTCAAGGAAAAAATGAAGGATTATATTCTCTTTAAGGATCTGGACGACAAGTACAGCACGCTGTCCGAGTATCTGGAGACGCTGCCGGAGCCGGAACCGGAGGTCGAGGTCGTGGAAGAAGGCAGCGAGGATAAGGAGAGCGAGCCGAAGGAGCCGCCGAAAAAGACGGTTTACTATGTGACCGATCTCCAGCAGCAGAGCCAGTATATCCGGATGTTCAAGGAGCAGAATATGAACGCGGTGATTCTGCTTCACAACATCGACCAGCCGTTTGTCTCATCTCTGGAGGCGGGAGACGACGCCGTGAAGTTCCAGCGCATTGACGCGGATCTGACGGACGCGTTCCGGGAAGAAGGCGACGAGGAGCAGCTGAAAGAGGAGACGGAGACGCTCAAGAAGCTGTTCCAGAAGGCCACCGGCAAGGAGCAGCTGGAGGTGAAGGTGGAGAAGCTGAAAGACGAGAAGGTTTCTTCCATGATTACCTTGTCCGAGGAGACGAGAAGGATGCAGGACATGATGAAGATGTACTCCGCGAACGGTATGGGCGGCATGGACTTCTCCGGCATGGGACAGACGCTGGTGCTCAACGCCAACCATCCGCTCGTGAAGTATGTGCTGGAGCACGGCGAGGGCGAGAACACCGAGATGTTCTGCAAGCAGCTCTATGACCTGGCGATGATCAGCCACCAGCCGCTGGAGGCGGATAAGATGACCGAGTTCATTGAGAGAAGTAATCAGATCATGCTTTTGCTGGCAAAGGACTGACCAATAGGTAACAGGCGGTTTCAGACAGGGCTTTGCGGGCAGTAAATTGCCCGCAAAACGCCCATTTTATAATCCGTAAAAAAAATGTTGACAAAACGGGTTATTATATGTATTATATAACTTGTTTGAAAAACATTGGCTTCGATAGCTCAGTTGGTAGAGCACTTCACTCGTAATGAAGGGGTCGAGGGTTCGAGTCCCTTTCGAAGCTTATCTTTGAGACTGCGGGGATGCATATTCTACATAGGTAGAAATGCATCTCTGTTTTTTTGTGTCGAGAGAGGTCTGCGGAACACAGATACTTTTCGGATGTTTTGCCCCCAATGTCTTGACAAACCTATAGTAATAGGATAAAATACATTGTAATTCAAAGTGTTATTTGAAATTGTCAAAAAATTTTTGGAAAAAGGAGAAATAGTATTATGTTAGAAAAAATGCAGGAACTTATTGCAGATCAGTTGAGCGTAGATGCGGACAGCATTACGGAGGCTTCTTCTTTTAAAGACGATCTGGGAGCAGATTCCCTGGATCTGTATGAGCTGATTATGGCTCTGGAGGAGGAGTACGACGTAGAGATTCCTACGGACGATCTGGAGAGCATCAATACTGTAGGCGACGTAATTAATTTCTTAAAGAGCAAAGGGGTAGAGTAATACCAGATTGCACATAAGTACCTGGTGACAGGTTCCGTGTTGACACCAAGAGGGGCAATGACATAGCGTGCCTTGTCTTGGTGTTAATTATTTAAGGCGGATATGGAGGTTAATGTGAAAAATAAGCCAGGCAGCTTATTTTTCGCGCGCGACAAGACGCTAAAGCGAATGTGGTTCGCTTGGAAAAGAGGTTTGTATGGGCAAGATAGCATTTATTTTTCCGGGCCAGGGAGCCCAGGCGGTGGGGATGGGAAAGGATGTATACGATCACTCCGAGGAGGCTAAGGAGGTCTTTGACAAGGCCAGTGAGGCGGTCGGACTGGATTTGAAGGCGCTGTGCTTTGAGGAGAACGAGGATATCAACATCACGGAGTACACGCAGGTGTGCCTGCTGACGACCAGCATTGCGATCATGCAGGAGATTCTAAAGAGAGGAATCAAGCCGGACGTGGCGGCGGGACTCAGCCTTGGCGAGTACTGCGCGCTGGTGGCGGCCGGTTCGATGAATTATGTGGACGCGGCGAAGGCGGTACGCAAGCGCGGCATTTTCATGCAGGAGGAGGTCCCGGCCGGAGAGGGCGGCATGGCGGCTATCTTAGGGCTTAGCGCCGCGGACATCGAGGCGAATATAGCGGAGTTTGACAAGGTCGAGGTCGCCAACTACAACTGTCCGGGACAGATCGTGATTTCCGGCGAGATCGAGCAGGTGAAGGACGCGGCGGACAAGCTGAAGGGAGCGGGCGCCAGAAGGGCGGTACTTTTGAATGTCAGCGGGCCGTTTCACTCCAAGCTCCTCATGGGGGCAGGGGAAAAGCTGAAAGCGGTGTTAGATGAGATCGAGATTTTGGAGCCGCAGATTCCGTATGTGGCGAATGTCAGCGCGGAATATGTAACAAAGCAGGCGGATATCGAGCCGCTTTTGGTGAACCAGGTGAGCAATTCCGTGCGCTGGCAGCAGTCGGTAGAGGCTATGGTGGCGGACGGCGTGGACGTGTTTGTCGAAATCGGACCGGGTAAGACGCTGGCGGGCTTTAATAAGAAGATATCGAAGGAAATCGGAAAAGAGCTCGTCACCTATACGGTGGGGACGATGGAGGACGTTGATAAGTTAGCGGAGGCGCTGGCTTGAAAAATTGGAGGTTATTATGTTATTACAGGATAAAATAGCCGTTGTGACCGGCGCGGGCCGCGGAATCGGACGCGGCATCGCCCTGGCGCTGGCCAGAGAGGGCGCCTTTGTCGTTGTAAATTACAACGGCTCCAAGGAGAGGGCGGAGGAAGTCGTTTCCGAGATTGAGAAAAATGGCGGCAGCGCCGTGGCGATTCAGTGCAACGTCAGTGATTTTGAGCAGGCGAAGGAGTTCTACGCGGGCGTGGTGAAGGAGTACGGCCGGATTGACATTCTGGTGAACAACGCCGGCATCACGAGGGACAACCTCATCATGAAGATGTCCGAGGAAGAATTTTCCGACGTGATTCAGACCAACCTGGCGGGCACATTTAACGGAATCAAATTTGTGACCAGGCCGATGATGAAGCAGCGCGCGGGCCGCATTATCAATATCGCGTCGGTTTCCGGCGTGATCGGCAACATGGGACAGGCGAATTATTCCGCTTCCAAGGCAGGCGTGATCGGGCTGACCAAGGCGGTGGCCAAGGAACTGGCGTCCCGGCACATCACGGTGAACGCGGTGGCGCCCGGATTTATCGCCACGGAGATGACGGACAAGCTCTCCGACGCGGTGCGTGAGGAGGCGGTGAAGTCCATTCCTCTGGGCGAATTTGGCCAGGTAGAGGACGTGGCAGAGGCTGTGGTATTCCTCGCCTCGGACAGAGCCCGTTATATAACCGGACAGGTGCTGTGCGTGGACGGCGGCATCGCCATGTGACAGGCGTTCGGGCGCAGAAATGACATGAACCATAGACAGAATAATAGAAGGAGTAATTGGAGGTAAGGCAAAATGAGCAGACGAGTAGTAGTTACGGGAATGGGAGCAGTTACGCCGATCGGCAACAACGTAAAGGATTTCTGGGAAAATGTAAAAAAGGGAACGGTCGGAATCGGACCTCTCACAAAGTTTGACACCAGCGCTTACAAGGCGCATCTGGCAGCGGAGGTAAAGGATTTTGATCCCACCCAGGTGATTGACAAGAAGTCCGCGAGGCGGATGGAGGATTTTGCCCAGTACGCGGTGGTAGCGGCCAAGGAGGCGTTAGTGGACAGCGGCCTGGACATGGAGAAAGAGGATCCCTTCCGCGTGGGCTGCAGCGTGGGCTGCGGCATCGGCAGCCTGCAGTGCGTGCAGCGCAACTATGAGAGAATCCAGACCAAGGGACCGAATCGCGTGGAGCCTCTGATGATTCCGATGCTCATTTCCAATATGGCGGCAGGAAATATTTCCATTCAGTTCGGATTAAAGGGAAAAAATATCAATGTAGTTACCGCGTGCGCTACCGGAAACCACAATATCGGCGAGGCGTTCCGCTCGATTCAGTACGGCGAGGCGGAAGTAATGGTAGCCGGAGGCGCGGAGAGCGCCATTACCGAGCTGGGCTTGGCAGGATTTACCGGGCTCAACGCCCTCTCCACATCCGAGGATCCCAAGAGGGCGTCCATTCCGTTTGACGTGGACCGCGGCGGATTTGTCATGGGTGAGGGAGCCGGTATTCTCGTGCTGGAGGAATTAGAGCACGCAAAGGCTAGAAACGCCCATATTTACGGCGAGGTAATCGGCTACGGGGCGACCAGTGACGCCTACCATGTGACGGCTCCTCTGGAGGACGGAAGCGGCGCGGCCAAGGCCATCGAGTACGCGATTAAGGACGCGGGCATTTCCCCGGAGGACATTGATTATGTCAACGCGCACGGAACGGGAACCCACATGAACGACCTTTTCGAGACGCGGGCGCTGAAGCTGGCCATGGGCGACGCAGCCTACAAGTGCAAGATCAGCTCGACCAAGTCGATGGTGGGACATCTGCTGGGAGCGGCCGGCGGCGTGGAAGCCATCGCCTGCATCAAATCCATCAATGAAAACTATGTGCATGCCAACGCGGGACTTCTGAACAAGGATCCGGAGTGCGATCTGGACTGCGTGTCCGAGGGCGTCGAGACCGAGGTAAATATCGCCCTCAGCAACTCTCTGGGATTTGGCGGACACAACGCGTCCCTGATTTTTAAGGCATACGAAGAATAAGGAGAAGAACCTATGCTGTTGGATATCAATGAAATCAAGAAGATCATTCCTCACCGCTACCCGTTTCTGCTCATCGACTGCATCGAGGAGATGGAGCCGGGCGTGAGGGCGGTAGGATATAAAAATGTCACAGTGAACGAGCCGTTTTTCCAGGGGCATTTTCCGGAGCAGCCGGTCATGCCGGGCGTGCTGATTATTGAGGCGCTGGCGCAGGTGGGCGCCGTGGCGGTGCTCAGCCTGCCGGAGAATAAGGGAAAGCTGGCGTTTTTTGGCGGAATTAAAAACGCGAAATTCCGCAAGCAGGTAGTGCCGGGAGACAGGCTCCGCCTGGAGACGGAGATCATCAAGTGCAAGGGACCGATGGGAGTCGGCAAGGCCGTCGCCACGGTGGACGGCAAGGTGGCGGCAGAGGCGGAGATCAGCTTTATCTGCTCCGCGGCGGAGAAATAGAAAATGAGTGTAGAACAGTCACCGGAACGATATTTTTCGGAAAAACAAATGTATGCCTATCTGGAGCAGAGGGCAAGAGAAGACGGCATGGGGCAGACCGAGACGGCGCTGCCCTTAAGCCGTCGTTTTCATGAGGGGCAGTTCCGCAAGGGAGCGGAGCAGGTTCCTTACATCATACACCCGCTGACTCTGGCGTGCCACGCGCTGGCGCTGGGGCTGAACGAGGACAATCTGGTGGCCGCCCTCCTTCTGCACGACGTGTGTGAGGACTGCGGAGCGGAGCCGGACGAGCTGCCGGTCAATGACACGGTCCGGGAAACCGTGAGGCGGCTGACTTACAGACGGCGGGAAGAGATGACATTAGAGGAAAATAAAAAAATGTATTTTAACGGCATCGCGGCGGATCGGCTCGCCTGCGTAGCCAAGGTGATTGACCGCTGCAATAATGTGTCCACCATGGCATTTGGATTTTCTGAAAAAAAGATGCGCGACTACATAAGAGAGACGGAGCGCTATGTGATGCCTCTGATTGAAGTCATAAAGGAAAAGTGGCCGGAGCACCAAAGGACTGCTTTTTTACTCGAATATCAGATGAAAAGCGTGATGGAATCGCTGAAATATATCGTGCAAAATGGTTAAAGTGCACAATACATGAACCTCTTCTTTATGTACTTTTTCACAAAGATTCTACAATAAGAGAAAAAAACTTACAAAAATGGAAAAAAGGTGTTATACTAATTGTAA